>JBOFSK010000092.1:0-4098 GCA_051651505.1 Aeromonas sp. | reverse complement strand
ACCCAGCTCATCAAGGACGGCGTCCTGACCGGTTTTCTGGTGGACAGAATGGGCGCCCTCAAGACCGGTTACGCACGCACCGGCTCCGGGCGGCGCGAATCCTACAAGTACGCCCCCACCTCGCGCATGCGCAACACCTATATCGAACCGGGCAACCACAGCCTCGACGAGATGCTGGCCACCGTCGAGCATGGTATCTATGCCAAGAAAATGGGCGGCGGCTCGGTACAGCCGGGCACCGGCGAGTTCAACTTCAACGTGCAGGAGGCCTACCTTATCGAGCACGGCAAGATAACCAGACCGCTCAAGTCAGCCACCCTGATCGGTACCGGCCCGCAGGTACTGAAAGAGATCTCCATGGTGGGGCGCAATCTGGCACTGGCCGCCGGCATGTGCGGCTCGGTGTCGGGCTCGGTGCCAACCTCGGTGGGCCAACCCGCCCTCAAAGTAGATAACATTCTGGTAGGGGGGAACGCCTGATGAGCCAACTCGACATGAATCAACTGCTCACCCGCCTGCTGGACAAAGTGGCCGATCTGGGCGCGGAGGCGGACCTCATCGCCAATCAGGACAAAGCCTTCTCCCTCAAGGCCGACAAGGGCGAACTCGGGGAATACAAGGTCACCAGCAGCCAGCAACTTGGCATTCGGCTGATCAAAGAGGGCCGGGTCGGTATCGCCTACTCGGAATCCCTCGATGAGCTGGCGCTAGATGCCATGCTGCAAGACGCGCTCGATGCCAGCCGCTTTGCCAAGGTAGATGCGGATCAGCGCATCCCGGTGGCGGGCAGCCGGATCACCACCGACTGCGCCGAGATCAACCAACCCGACACCACAGCGGTGGAAGAGAAAATCGCCCTGGCCCTGCGCCTCGAATCAGACATGCTGGCCATGCCCGATGTCACCGGCGCCCCCTACAACAGCTTTTTCGAGGGGGAGAGCCGCCTGTGGCTCGCCAACAGCCAAGGTAGCCTGTGCCAGCACAGCGAATTTAGCGTCGGTTGCTATACCTCGGCGCTGGTCGAGCAAAACGGCCGCCAGTCGATGCACTCCCAAGGGCAGTATGGCCGCCGCTTCGACGAACTAAATAGCCACACCCTTATCGAGCAGATCCATGCCATCGCCCATGACCTGCTGCCCGGTGAAGCGGTGCCGAGTGGTCGCTACAGCGTCATCTTCAGCACCAACTGCTTCGCCAGTCTGTTTGGCTGCTTCCAGGGGGCGCTGTCGGGCAAATGGGCCCAACAGGGGATCAACCCCTGGCGGGAGAAGGTGGGGCGGAGTGTCGCCTCCCGCTGGCTCACCCTGGAGAGCCGGGTCTACATGCCGGGCGGCATGAACATCAAGGCATTTGATGGCGAAGGAGCGGCCACCGCTGATCTGCTGCTAATTGGCGAAGGGGAGCTGAAAACCCTGCTCCACAATAGCGCCACCGCCCGCCACTTTGGCGTCGCCAGCAACGGCTCTGCCGCCCGCGGTGCCCGCAGTGCCCTCGATGTGACCGCCCGCCATCTGGTGTTTGGCGCAGGCCCCCACAGCGAAGCGGAGGTGCAGAGCGGCGACTATCTGGAGCTGGTCAAGCTAGACGGTCTGCATTCGGGGGCCGATGCGGTAAGCGGCGACTTCTCGTTTGGGGCATCGGGGTTCCTGTGCCGTGATGGCGTACGCCTGCAGCCAGTGCGCGGCATCACGGTAGCGGGCAACTTCTACCGCCTGCTGGGCGAGCTGGAAGCGGTCGGTGACACCCTGCACCACAACGATGGCAAGGGCTTCTACGCGCCGCAGATCCGCTTTGGCGGACTCTCCGTTGCGGGCAAATAGCCAACGCTGTAGATAAGAAGAGGCGCCTGAGGGCGCCTCTCTTGTTATTGGCAAGCAGATTAGCAAGCTGAGTGTCGATGCCTCTGGCTACAGGGACGATTACGCTTGGCTAAGGGTCCCTACAGGTCGGTACATGCACCTGATAATACCGCTACTCAGGGCGAGAGCGGCTCGCGGTGATACTCGGCGCAGCCGCACTCGGGGCAGGTATCGAGCTGCTGGGGATGCAGCACAGTATGGCGCCAGCCACACTGGTCGCACACCATGACCCCGAGCCCGACCCAGTCACCGGCTTCATATACTCCTTTATGCTCCAGCTCATCGGCCAGCTCCCGCCACTCCACCTGAGCGCGATCGGTCACGTCTGCCAGCCAGGACCAGGCGGTATCCTTGAGGGCCAGCATAAAGGCGGACTCTTCAACCTGCTCGCTGTCGTCATGGCGCCCCTCGTCATAATTGCCCAGATCCCGTTTCACATACTCGGCGATCAGCGCCAGCTCATCCTGAGTCAGATCGCTGGCGGCCTCCAGATAAGCCTGCACCTTGGCAATCATTCGGTTAAGGCGCTCGCCCTGGAACTGCTCAGTCTCCTGCCACTGCTTTTGCAGCTCGGCAATGAAGGCTTCGTACCCTTTTTGACGTTTATCCATGGCTGTTACTCCTTTACTAAACCCTGATCTGGCCCGGCTTTAGGCCTGAAGGACGCTGGCGGTTGTTGCCGCCGCTGGATATGGGTATTCTATCGGGATTTCTCAGCTGATTTATTTAATCATTTCACAGATCCGGATGTCACCCATGCAAGAACAATACGTTCCCCAATCAATCGAACCAGCAGTGCAAAAGCACTGGGACGCCAAGAAAACCTTCAAGGCTGTGGAGAAAGTCGACAAGGAGAAGTTCTACTGCCTGTCCATGTTCCCCTATCCGTCTGGTCGACTACACATGGGGCACGTGCGTAACTACACCATAGGTGATGTGATCTCCCGTTATCAACGCCTCAATGGCAAGAACGTGCTGCAACCCATAGGTTGGGATGCATTCGGTCTGCCAGCGGAGAACGCCGCGGTCAAAAACAGCACAGCGCCGGCCCCCTGGACCTACGAAAACATCGAATACATGAAGAACCAGCTGAAGATGCTGGGTCTGGGTTATGACTGGGATCGTGAAGTCGCCACCTGCAAACCGGATTACTACCGCTGGGAGCAGTGGTTCTTCACCAAGCTCTACGAGAAGGGTCTGGTCTACAAGAAGACCTCCTCGGTCAACTGGTGCCCGAACGACATGACGGTGCTGGCCAACGAGCAGGTGATCGACAACTGCTGCTGGCGCTGTGATACCCCGGTGGAGCAAAAAGAGATCCCCCAGTGGTTCATCAAGATCACTGACTATGCCGAAGAGCTGCTGAACGACATCGACAACCTCGACGGCTGGCCAGAGATGGTCAAGACCATGCAGCGCAACTGGATTGGCCGCTCCGAAGGGGTCAACATCAGCTTCAATATCGAGGGTCAAGACGAGCAGCTGGAGGTCTACACCACCCGTCCGGACACCTTCATGGGCGTCACCTATGTCGGTATCGCTGCCGGTCACCCGCTGGCGCTGCAGGCAGCTGCGACCAATCCGGTGCTGGCCGCCTTTATCGAAGAGTGCAAGAACACCAAGGTAGCCGAAGCAGAACTGGCCACCATGGAGAAGAAGGGCATGGCCACCGGCCTCTATGCCATTCACCCGCTGGATGGCCGCAAGGTGCCGGTCTGGGTCGCCAACTTCGTGCTGATGAACTACGGCACCGGCGCCGTGATGGCGGTTCCGGCCCACGACCAGCGTGACTATGAGTTCGCCACCAAATATGGTCTCGACATCAAGGCGGTGATCAAGCCGGTTGATGGCGACGTCGACGTGAGCGAAGCCGCTTACACCGACAAGGGCGTGCTGTTCGCCTCCGGCGAGTTTGACGGTCTCGACTTCCAGGGCGCCTTCGATGCCATCGCCAGCAAGCTGGAAGGACTCGGCAAGGGCAAGCGCACCGTCAACTTCCGCCTGCGTGACTGGGGCGTCTCCCGTCAGCGTTACTGGGGTGCCCCCATCCCGATGCTGACTCTGGCTGACGGCACAGTAGTGCCGACGCCGGAAGATCAACTGCCGGTACTGCTGCCGGAAGATGTGGTGATGGATGGTATCCAGAGCCCGATCAAGGCCGACGCCGAGTGGGCCAAGACCACTTACAACGATCAGGAAGCGTTCCGCGAGACCGATACCTTCGACACCTTTATGGAGT
>JBOFSK010000091.1:0-6759 GCA_051651505.1 Aeromonas sp. | reverse complement strand
GGCGACCCCAAAACCGCCGAGTTATTCCAGCTGGCGACTAGGGTGGCCAGAAGCGACGCCACCGTGATGGTAACCGGCCCGAGTGGCACCGGCAAAGAGGTGCTGGCTAGGTTTATTCACGACAACTCCAACCGTGCTGAGCAACCCTTCGTCGCCATCAACTGCGCGGCTATTCCCGAGAATATGCTGGAGGCGACCCTGTTTGGTTATGACAAGGGGGCCTTTACCGGTGCGGTGCAGGGATGCCCTGGCAAGTTTGAGCAGGCGCAGGGGGGCACCCTGCTACTCGATGAAATTACCGAGATGGATCAGGGGCTGCAGGCCAAGCTACTGCGGGTATTGCAGGAGAAAGAGGTGGAGCGGCTTGGCAGTCGCAAGATGATCCCACTGGATGTGCGGGTCATCGCTACCAGCAACCGGGATGTGAAAAAGGCGGTGCAGGATGGGCTGTTTCGCGAAGATCTCTACTACCGCCTTAACGTCTTCCCGCTGCGCTGGTCCGCCCTGTGTGAGCGGCCCGGGGATATTCTGCCACTGGCGGAGCACCTGCTAGCCCTCCATGCCAGCCAGCAGGGACTGCCGACCCCACAGTTGACGACCGCCTCGCAGGATAGATTGCTGGCTTACCCTTGGCCTGGCAATGTGCGGGAGTTGGACAACGTGATGCAGCGCGCCCTGATCCTCAATCCAGCAGGGATCATTGATGGTGACCACCTTATTTTGGAGGAGGGAGACCCGTCGGAGATGATGTTAGCGAGGGTGGATCGCCGTAATAGCAGCGATCGCCTCGGTAGCGAGCTCAAGCAGCAAGAGCACCAGATCATCCTCGACACCCTGCACGATTGTAACGGCAGCCGTAAAGATGTCGCGGATCGGCTTGGCATCAGTCCACGGACTTTGCGCTACAAGTTAGCCCAGATGCGGGAGGCAGGGATCGACCTGCCGGCTTGAATTCTGGCCAGGCTAACTGTCATCATGTGGGGCTCGTCATGGTCTTGGCGGCCCGGCTCGATTATCATGGGGTTCTTGGCGTTTGGAGCCTGAGCCCTGTTTTATTGCTAAAGCAGGGGACCAAGCCTTAACAAGGGACCCCTATGATCTCTCATCGAAAACTCGAAACCGTACTGAACCATCTGCTCGAACCTCACGCCATCAAGGATTACTGCCCCAATGGCTTGCAAGTGGAGGGGCGCGAGCGCATTCGCAAGGTGGTGACCGGTGTCACGGCCAGTCAGGCTCTGATCGATGCGGCGGTGGCCCTCAATGCCGATGCCATCTTGGTCCATCACGGCTACTTCTGGAGCGGTGAGCCGGCCCAGATCACCGGCATGAAGCAGCGTCGCCTCAAGACTCTGCTGACCCACGACATCAACCTGTTTGCCTATCACCTGCCGCTCGATGTCCATCCAGAAGTGGGTAACAACGCTCAGCTTGCCAAGCTGCTGGATATCAAGGTGCGCCGCGGTCTGGAGCCGTGGAACAGTAAAAGTGTTGCCATGGTCGGCAAGCTGGAGCAGCCAATAAGCGGCCGCGACTTTGCTCAGCTGATTGCCGAGCGCCTTGGCCGCGAACCGCTTTATTGTGGTGATAGCGGCCCTGAGCTTATCAGCTCGGTGGCCTGGTGCACCGGTGGTGGTCAGAGTTATATCAATTTGGCGGCGGAGCAGGGCATTGATGCCTTTATCTCCGGCGAAGCGTCCGAGCAGACCATCCACACTGCCCGCGAGATGGGAATGCACTTTTATGCCGCAGGCCATCACGCCACCGAGCGTTATGGCGTCAAGGCATTGGGTGAGTGGCTAGGAACCGTACACGGGCTGGATGTTACCTTTATCGATATCGATAATCCGGTCTAGGTGCGATGAGCCGCGTTGCGGCTTAAGCGGACCTGACCGCAGCCACTGTGTGGATAGCGTGCGGGTAGATCGTGCAGACAGATCGTGCAGATAGGTAGAAATGACAAGGGAGGCCGAGGCCTCCCTTGTTACATCTGGTATGGGGTAGTTAGCGGTTACTCGCAGGCATAACCTGCGGGGCCGAGCGCCATACCATCCAGTTGCACTATGCCGTCCTCCAGCTGCAGCCTGCCTTCGCAGAACCAGCGAACTACCAGCGGGTAGATGCTGTGTTCTTGCACCTGGACCCGGGCTGCCACCTCATCGGCTTTATCCTCTGGGAAGATGGGCACGCGCGCCTGCAAGATCACCGGGCCACCATCCAGCTCTTCGGTAACGAAGTGGACGCTGGCGCCATGCTCACTATCACCGGCCTCGATAGCGCGCTGATGGGTGTGCAGACCTTGGTACTTGGGCAGCAGAGAGGGGTGGATATTGAGCATACGCCCGGCGAAATGGCGCACCAGATCATCGCTCAAGATCCGCATAAAGCCAGCCAGTACCACCAGATCCGGCTGGTAGTCCGCCATCAGCGCCAGCAGGGCCACGTCATACTCCTCCCGGCTGGCACATTGCTGTTGGGTCAGGATAGCGGTCGCCACCCCGGCCGCGCGCGCGCGCACCAAGCCATATGCGTCAGCCTTGTTGCTGATGACGCCGACCACTTCACCGGCAATCTTGCCGCTGGCGCAGTGGTCGAGGATCGCCTGCAGGTTGCTGCCGTTGCCAGAGATAAGGACGATGATCCGCATCATTTGATGATGACCTGCTCCTCGCCATCAGCCGCCTTGGTGATATGGCCGATATGCCATGCGTTCTCGCCTTCCGCTTTGAGCAGGGTCAGCGCCTTCTCCAGCTGATGGGCGGGCAGGGCGATGATCATGCCGACGCCGCAGTTGAAGGTGCGATACATTTCAAAGCGGGTGACGTTGCCTGCTTGCTGCAGCCAGTTGAACACGGCAGGCCATTGCCAGCTTTGCTCGTCGATCACCGCCTGGGTGTTGGCGGGCAGCACACGGGGAATGTTTTCCCAAAAGCCGCCACCCGTGATGTGAGAGAGTGCGTGGATCTCGCACTCCTTGATCAGCTTGAGCACCGGCTTGACGTAGATGCGGGTTGGCTCCAGCAGGGCGTTGGCCAAGGTAGTGTCACCCAGTGGCTGATGGACATCGGCCTTGGAGACTTCCAGGATCTTGCGCACCAGCGAGAAGCCGTTAGAGTGAGGACCGCTGGCGGCCAGGGCGATCAGGGCATCGCCGTCACCGACCTTGGAGCCGTCGATGATTTCACTTTTCTCGACCACGCCGACGCAGAAACCTGCGATGTCGTAGTCTTCCCCTTCATACATACCCGGCATTTCGGCCGTTTCGCCGCCTACCAGGGCACAGCCTGATTGTTCGCAACCGGCACCGATACCGGTCACCACCGCTGCCGCTGTGTCTACATCCAGCTTACCGGTGGCATAGTAGTCGAGGAAGAACAAGGGCTCTGCACCCTGTACGATCAGGTCATTGACGCACATTGCCACCAGATCGATGCCGACCGTGTCGTGCTTTTTCAGGTCGATGGCCAGCCGCAGCTTGGTGCCAACACCATCGGTACCGGAGACCAGTACCGGCTCCTTGTAGCCTGCAGGGATTTGACACAAGGCCCCAAAGCCGCCAAGACCACCAAGCACTTCAGGACGACGAGTGCGCTTTGACACGCCCTTGATACGTTCAACCAGTGCATTGCCGGCATCGATATCTACGCCAGCATCCTTGTAGCTCAGTGAGGTTTTGTCAGTCACGCGTATTCCCCGTCATGTGAAGAAGTGGAGGGTAAAATTCGGGGCATATTCTAACAGCGACGGTGATAAATCAGAAAGGAAATCGTTTGCGCGTTTTTGCGTGGAAAGGCTCTACAAGTGGCTGCTTTTATTGTATGATTTCGCGATTTTTTTGCGGCGAGTTAGAGGAGACAAGAATGAAAGTGGTTGAAGTCAAACACCCTTTGGTCAAACACAAAATTGGTCTGATGCGTGAAGGCGATATCAGCACCAAGCGTTTCCGTGAGCTGGCCAAAGAAGTAGGCAGTTTGTTGACCTATGAAGCTACCTCTGACTTTGAAACCGAGAAGGTTACCATCGATGGTTGGAACGGACCAGTAGAAGTTGACCAGATCAAGGGCAAGAAAGTGACCGTCGTACCTATCCTGCGTGCCGGTCTTGGCATGATGGATGGTGTGCTGGAGCACATGCCGAGCGCTCGCGTCAGTGTGGTCGGTATCTACCGGGATGAAGAGACCCTGCAACCGGTTCCTTATTTCGAAAAAATCGTCAGCAACATTGAAGAGCGTCTGGCGCTGGTTATCGACCCCATGTTGGCCACCGGCGGCTCCATGATCGCCACCATTGATCTGCTCAAGAAGAAGGGTTGCCAGTCCATCAAGGTGCTGGTATTGGTTGCCGCGCCGGAAGGGCTCAAAGCGTTGGAAGCGGCTCACCCCGATGTAGAACTCTACTGTGCCTCGGTCGATCAGGGCCTGAACGAGAAAGGTTATATCGTGCCGGGTCTGGGCGATGCTGGCGACAAGATCTTCGGTACCAAATAAGTTGATAGCTTGAACCTGCTGCCAAGTGACAGCGGTGATCGGAGCCGGCATTGTGCCGGCTCTGTTGTTTGTGGCCGGGGTACCAGCCTTGCTGCAAGACGCACCTTGCCGCTACCATACGCGCATTCTCCCATTTTGAGACTCTTTTGATGTTCAAACGTGTTGTGACCGCCCTCTGCTGCGGCTTGTCATTTATCGCCTCGGCCGCTCAGGTGAGCAATCTTTATCAGGGCATGGCGCCGACCAGCGGCGACATTGTGGCAGCTCAGTCTCAGGCATTGGGTCAGGTGCTGATCAAAGTGACGGGCCAGCGGGATATCCTGACCCAGCCGTTGGTGGCCAAGGCGCAGGCCAACCCGGGCGATTATCTAAAGAGCTATGGCTATCAGGAGCTGGATGGAGTCAAGTACCTGACCGTCGAGTTCAAGAGCGATCAGGTCAACCGCCTGATCGCCGACAGTCAGTTTGCGCTGCTTGGCCCAGTTCGTCCCCAAATGGCCGTCTGGCTGGAGGTGGCACAGGACGGACTATTGGCAGACCAATCCACTGATGGCTGGGCACAAGCGTTGCGTGAACAGGCCCAGATGCTGGGGTTGCCTGTCAGTGTTCCCTTGATGGATCTTGATGACAATATGGCAGTCAGTGCCAGCGATGTGAGAGGGCGATTTACCGCCCCTATTTTGCAAGCGAGCCAACGTTATGGTGCCGAGATGGTGGTACTGGGCAAGCTGACACCAGAAGGTGACAAGTGGAATATCGACTGGGGACTCTATGGGGCCAAAGCAGCAGGCGATGTAGTCGAGCTGACCCGTGGCAACCGCACTGGTACCCAGGCGGAAGTGGCGCAAGGGTTGGCCGACACGCTGGCGGCCTGGCTGGTGAAAAACTATGGCGCCCGCATCTCGGGCCCGGCAACCAATCAGACGCTGGTGGTGAATGGGCTCTCGGAGGTGGACAGCATGATCACCGTGCAAAAGCTGCTGCAGGGCATGGCAAATGTCAGCAAGGTGGCGATTGGCAAGCTGGAGGGGGATCAGGTGACCTTCACCTTTACCCTGCAGGGGGAGCCCGCGGAGCTCGGGCGTGCACTGCAACTTGAGAGCCGACTGCGCAAGGCTGGTGATAATGGCAGCGGTTTGCGTTACCAATGGTCACAGCCCTGATGTAGTAAGGCTTTTGTGTGCCGCCCGAAGAGTCCGGGCGGTTCTCTATCTGATGCGGCAATGGTACACTTAACCACAAATGTCACAGTCAAAGCCCAACGAGTGAAGCAACCGGCCCAACTGTCTTTAGCCGTACAACTACCGGATGATGAAACTTTCGTCAGTTTTTATCCCGGCAGCAATGCTCATCTGATCACCGCCCTCAAGAATGCGGCCATCGGTCAGGGATCACCTTTCCTCTATTTTTGGGGCGCCAAAGGCTCCGGGCGCTCTCATCTGCTCCATGCCACCTGTGCCGAGGTCAATGCCCGCGATGCAGCGGCCGCCTATCTCTCCCTTGATCAGTATCAACAGCTGGACCCCAGCATGCTCGATGCCCTCGAAAGCTTACCACTGGTCTGTCTCGACAGCCTGGAAGCGATCGCGGGCAATGCAGTGTGGGAGCGAGCCCTGTTCGATTTTTACAATCGCTGGCAGGAGAAGGGGGAGGGAACACTGATCGTCACCGGCTGCAGTGCGCCCCGTAAACTGGGGCTGCACCTGCCGGATCTTGCCTCTCGTCTTGACTGGGGGGTCAGCTTTCATCTCGATGAACTCGATGATGAAGGCAAACTCAGTGCCTTGCAGTTGCGCGCCGAGCTGCGGGGCTTCAAATTGCCCATTGACGTGGGTCGCTTTCTGCTCAACCGACTCTCCCGCGATATGCGCACCTTGCTCACTACCCTCAATCAGCTTGATAACGCCTCCTTTCGTGCCAAGCGCAAGCTCACTATCCCCTTTGTCAAAGAGATCCTCGAGCTCTGAGAACCGGTTCACGCTCTTACTGCGAGGCCGTGATCAAGGCTTATGTGCTGCTCGGAATCCTCATGTGTGTTTAAACACTCCGGTTCCTGCGCTGCTATTCACCTTGCTGACGACCTCTCGTCACAGACCGTGAACAGGTTCTAAGGTTTTGTTCCCTCTCCCCTCGGGAGAAAAGCCTTTCAAAAAGAAACCCCGGCTTCAGGCCGGGGTTTTGCTATTTCAAGGACTTTCTCAAAGAGTTCTGCCTATCAGTGGAACTGATCTTCTTCGGTGGAACCCGTTAAGGCGGTGACCGAGGATTGGCC
>JBOFSK010000090.1:0-11955 GCA_051651505.1 Aeromonas sp. | reverse complement strand
TATGCCGCGGATGGCCAGGTGGCGGCATTGCCCAAACTGGTGTCGCCACCTAGTGAGATGGCCCTTGATGAGGGATGGGTCTATCACTTTGCCCGCTAGCTGCAGGTGCCGGCGGGTGGAGCAGGCTACCCGCTGGTGGGCCGTGCCCTGTTCAAATAGTGGCATAACCGCTAAAAAAATCGGTTTCTAAGCAGTAAATTGCCTCGTGATGCTGCGATGAGGTGGCAATTTATTATCTTCATCCGATATATTCCCATCTTGCTGATCCTTTGCTTGGTATTCCCGATGAAATCCGTTCTCTCTATTCAGTCCCACGTGGTCTTTGGCTGTGCCGGCAACAGCGCAGCGGTTTTTCCCATGCGCCGCCTTGGTATGGAAGTGTGGCCGATTAACACTGTGCAGTTTTCCAACCATACCCAATACACTCAAGGGTGGCAGGGGATGGCGTTGCCGGCGGGCCAGATCAGTGCATTGGTGGCGGGCTTGGGTAATATCGAGGTGCTCGGTAGCTGTGACGCCGTGCTGAGTGGTTATCTCGGCTCTGCCGAACAGGGGGATGAGATCCTGACTGTGGTCAATGCCGTCAAGGCAGCTAACCCCGCGGCCATCTACTTCTGCGACCCTGTGATGGGTCACCCGGAGAAGGGGTGTATTGTGGCCCCGGGCGTGACCCGTTTTCTGCTCGAGCAGGCGCTGCCGGTGGCCGACATGATGGCCCCCAACCTGCTGGAGCTGGAGACCCTCTGCGATACCCATCTGGCAGATCTGGCCCAGACCCGCGCCGCCGCCCATCAATTGCTGGCGCGCGGTGTCAAGCTGGTGCTGGTCAAGCATCTGGGGCGTGCGGCCCAGGATTCCAGCCGCTTCGAGATGCTGTTGGCGACCCCGGAGGGGGATTATCTGATTGCTCGTCCACTCTACGACTTCGCCCGCCAGCCGGTGGGGGTGGGCGATCTCATCAGCGCCCTGATGCTGGCCAATCTGTTGGCGGGGCACGATGCGGTGAGTGCGTTTGAGCGTACCAACGCCTCAGTGGATGCGGTATTGCAAGAGACCTGGCGTCAGCAGGCTTACGAGCTGCAGTTAATTGCCGCGCAAGCGTTTTTTGCGCAGCCCAATATTGAGGCTCGGGCCGTTAAATTGTTCTGATGAGTGCCGCGCGGTAAAGGTAATTGCACAAGGTGAGCCATTGGCTCACCTTTGTTGTTTATGGCGCGGTCAAGCTTGGGCTTGGCCAACCCGCGCCTGCTCAACCCGCCTGCCAGCAAAGCTAAAAAAGCGGGCCGCGCCACAGGATTGCCGGCTCAGACTGGGCGAACGTAGCTGCCTTGTGGTTTAATCTTGCCACTTTAGCGGTAGTGGGCGATGGGCCTGCTACCTGGCGTGGGCAAGATACAGGTAGGTGAAATGCAACTAGCAGCAGAGAGCAAATTTATCGGGCTTGGCGTGGCGGGCAACTTTGCCGGTCATCTGGAGCAAGCAGGCGAAGCGTCAGACTTCGTGGCGGTGGTGGTGCGTGATACCTCGGCCCCCAAGGCGCTGTTCCCCTTTTTCGTACCGGGTCACCCGGGGCAGCTTGGGGTGTACCCCTTAAGTGACAAGGCCGTGTTCCTGCCGCAAGCGGCAGTCAGCGGTGACGAGAAGGTACAGATCGAGCCGGAAGTGGCCCTCTGGTGCGAGCTGGAGTATGCGGGCAAGCAGGTGGTGGCGATCCATCCCCGTGCCTTTGGCGCCTACAACGACTGCTCTATCCGCCGTCCCAACGCCAAAAAGATCAGCGAGAAGAAAAACTGGGGTGAACAGAGCAAGGGGCTGGCCACCAAGCTGCTGCCGCTCTCCGGTTTTGCTGCCGGTTGCGAACTTGATGACTATCGCATCGCCTGCTATCTGGAGCGCGATGGCGAGCTGCATGCCTATGGGGTAGACAGCGCAGCCATCGATTACAGCTACTTCCACGGTCAGCTGCTCGACTGGGCCATCGACAAGTTCAACCATCAGCAGGATGAAGGCCCGGCGGAGCACATTCAGGGCCTGCTGGCGCAGGCCGGTCATCCTCCTTACGCGCTGATCAGCATCGGGGCTACCCGCTATACCCCGTTTGGTGAGACCCATTTCCTCAAACCGGGCGATACTGCCTGTGTGGTGGTCTATCCGGGTAGCCGTTACAGCGAAGCAGAGATCCGCGAAGCCATTCGTACCCGCAGCTTTGGCGCTGATATATCGGTATTGCTGCAGGCGGTCAAGAGTCGTTAAGCGCCATGATGGAGCGCATAAATAAAAACGGGGGATGGCCAGCGCCATCCCCCGTTTTTTTGATCCCGCCGGTTACTTGCTGACGATCTTGCTCACCACCTTGATCAGCTGATAGCGCAGAGAGGGCGCATCGGCTGGCACATCGGTGAGCTGCTCCTTGCTAACGCTGAGTTGGTACTGGTAACCGGGTTCGAACTGAAAGCCCTCGATCTGCTGGTAGAACAGGCTCCAGGGTTGCTGTGTGTCGCTGCGCACCTGCATGCACTGCATCGGGCCAACCCCGACGCAATTGACCAGCTGGCTATTGATATAGAGGGTTTCGCCCTGGGAAGGGTCGGGGACGCTCTGGCAGGCGGTCAGCAGTAAGGCGACACTGGCAAACAGTGATTTCATGGTGGGCTCCATCAACGCGAAAGGGGGCATTAGAGCGGCAAATAAAAAGGCGGTCAATGACCGCCTGGGTATTCATTCATGTCGACTCAGCCCATTAGCGTTGGTCGAATGGCACGAAGTCGCGTTCTGGCTGGCCGATATAGAGCTGACGGGGACGACCGATCTTCTGATCCGGATCCGAGTGCATTTCGTTCCAGTGGGCAATCCAGCCAATGGTCCGAGAGATGGCGAAGATCACCGTGAACATGCTCATCGGGATACCGATCGCCTTCATGATGATGCCGGAGTAGAAGTCGACGTTGGGGTAGAGCTTCTTCTCGACGAAGTAGGGGTCGGACAGCGCAATGCGCTCCAGTTCCATGGCCACATCCAGCAGCGGATCTTTGATCTGCAATTCGGTCAGCACTTCGTGACAGGTTTGACGCATCACCTGGGCACGGGGGTCGTGGTTCTTGTAGACCCGGTGACCGAAGCCCATCAGACGGAACGGATCGTTCTTGTCTTTGGCTTTGGCGATGAACTCGGGAATGCGATCCACCGAGCCGATCTCTTCCAGCATCCGCAGACAGGCTTCATTGGCACCGCCGTGAGCCGGTCCCCACAGGGAGGCGATCCCCGCAGCAATACAGGCAAATGGGTTGGCGCCGGAGGAGCCAGCCAGGCGAACGGTGGAGGTGGAGGCGTTTTGCTCGTGATCAGCATGGAGGGTAAAAATACGATCCATGGCCCGTTCGACGGTGGGGTTGACCTTGTACTCTTCGGTCGGCACGCCAAACATCATGTGCAGGAAGTTACCCGCATAGGAGAGGGCGTTACGGGGCTGCATAAACGGCTGACCGATGGAGTATTTGTAACACATGGCGGCCAGGGTCGGCATCTTGGAGAGCAGCCGGAAGGCGCAGATCTCGCGGTGCTGCTCGTTGTTGATATCGAGGGCATCGTGGTAGAAGGCGGAGAGGGCGCTGACCACACCACACATAATGGCCATGGGGTGGGAGTCACGACGAAAGCCGCGAAAGAAGAAGGCGATTTGCTCGTGCACCATGGTGTGACGGGTCACCAGACGATGAAACTCGGCAAACTGTGCCTTGGTCGGTGCTTCCCCGTAGAGCAGGATGTAGCAGACTTCGAGATAGGTCGATTGGGTCGCCAATTGGGCGATGGGGTAACCCCGGTGCAGCAAGATACCCTGATCGCCGTCGATGTAGGTAATGGCAGATTTGCAAGAACCGGTAGCCATAAAACCGGGGTCGAAGGTGAAATACCCTTGGGCGCCCAATTTTCTGACATCAATGACATCCGGTCCGATCGTGCCGGAGAGGATAGGCAATTCAACCGGTTCTGTTCCGGGCAGGTGTAGGGTGGCTATCTTATCAGCCATAGCACGTCTCCTTTGCTCTTTATAATTGGTTCCAGTCCTACTCTATTACGACTTTTATGACGCTGGCAAAGGTTGTTACCCCTACCGAGGCCGCTGGAGCGCCTTATTTGAAACAGAGTTCCTTATCAATGTCAATTTTGCTATGGCGTCATTAATGACATTAACGAGATGTTAAATTAAATATGCGATCTGGTTTGCGCTTTTGTGTTTTATTTGTAGCTGCTTGATTGTCTTCAGTTAAGGCCGCCGATATACTGCGCCACGTGGGTCATGGCTGTGGGCGTTTGAAACGCGTTGGCAAAGCCTGATGTGAAACCGAAAAATGGATTTTTGGCTTTTCCAGCGTGTTTTGGTAACAAATAACCAACAATCACCATCCCGTGCCCTCAACTGTGAGTTAAAACAATAACTAACGTGCTCAATGGAGCTGAGTGGGCAAGCGTGAAAAATAAACAGAGACCGGTCAACCTCGACCTACAGACGTTAAGCTTTCCTGTCACTGCCATTGCATCCATCTTGCACCGTGTTTCAGGGGTGATCACCTTTGTCGCACTGGGCATCTTGCTGTGGATGCTTGGTACTTCACTCGCCTCTCCCGAAGGGTTTGCCACCGTGGTTACCATCATGGACAACCTGCTGGTCAAATTCGTGCTGTGGGGGATCCTGACTGCGCTGGCATACCACATTGTGGTGGGCTTGCGTCATCTGGTTATGGATATGGGCTATTGGGAAGAGCTGGAATCCGGTAAGCAGAGTGCCCGGGTGGCCTTTGTGATCACCGCGATCCTGGCGGTATTGGCGGGAGTGCTTGTATGGTAACCAATTCTGCAACCTTCGGGCGCAGCGGCGTTCACGATTACATCTTGATCCGCGCCACCGCCCTCATCATGACCTGTTACGTCCTCTATTTGGTGGGCTTTGTCGCGTTCAATGACATCAGCTACGAGGTCTGGACCGGCTTCTTCGCCAAAACCTTCACCAAAGTATTCACCCTGTTGACCCTGCTTTGCGTATTGATCCACGCCTGGATTGGTCTGTGGCAGGTGCTGACTGACTATATCAAGCCGGTAGGGCTGCGCGGGGCGCTGCAATTTGCTCTGGTCGTGGTGCTGTTTGTCTATCTGATGACGGGTTTCGTCGTGCTGTGGGGTGTGTAAGGTGACTATTCCAACTCGTGAATTTGATGCGGTGGTGATCGGTGCCGGTGGTGCCGGCATGCGTGCCGCACTCTCGATTGCCCAATCCGGCAAGAGCTGCGCGCTGTTGTCCAAGGTCTTTCCGACCCGTTCTCACACGGTTTCCGCCCAGGGCGGGATCACGGTTGCGCTGGGCAATGCCCATGATGACAACTGGCAGTGGCACATGTATGACACGGTAAAAGGCTCCGATTACATCGGTGATCAGGAGGCCATCGAGTACATGTGCAAGACCGGCCCCGAGGCCATCTACGAGCTGGAGAACATGGGCTTGCCCTTCTCCCGTTTCGACAACGGCACTGTCTACCAGCGTCCGTTTGGTGGCCAGTCCAAGAATTTTGGTGGCGAGCAGGCTGCTCGTACCGCGGCAGCCGCTGACCGGACTGGTCACGCCCTGTTGCACACCCTCTATCAGCAGAACGTCAAGAGCAAGACCACTGTCTTCTCCGAGTGGTATGCACTGGATCTGGTAAAAAACCAGGACGGTCATATCGTGGGCTGTACTGCCATCGACATAGAGACCGGCGAAGTGGTCTACTTCAAGGCCAAGGCCACCGTGCTGGCAACGGGCGGTGCCGGGCGCATCTACCAGTCCACCACCAATGCCCATATCAACACCGGTGACGGTGTCGGCATGGCGCTGCGCGCCGGGGTAGGGGTGCAGGACATGGAGTTCTGGCAGTTCCACCCCACCGGCATCGCCGGGGCAGGGGTGCTGGTGACCGAAGGGTGCCGTGGTGAAGGCGGTTACCTGCTGAACAAAGATGGCGAGCGCTTTATGGAGCGTTACGCCCCCAATGCCAAAGACCTGGCCGGTCGCGATGTGGTGGCCCGCTCCATCATGATCGAGATCCGCGAAGGGCGTGGCTGCGACGGCCCTTGGGGCCCACACATCAAGCTTAAGCTGGATCACCTCGGTAAAGAGGTGCTGGAATCCCGCCTGCCGGGTATCTGCGAGCTGTCGCGTACCTTCGCTCACGTGGACCCGGTCAAAGAGCCGATTCCGATCATCCCGACCTGCCACTACATGATGGGGGGGGTACCGACCAATGTGAACGGTCAGTGTCTGGCACAAGACAAAGATGGCAATGACGTGCCGGTAGTGGGTCTGTTTGCGGTGGGCGAGATAGCTTGCGTGTCGGTGCACGGCGCCAACCGTCTGGGTGGCAACTCCTTGCTGGATCTGGTGGTGTTTGGTCGTGCCGCTGGCATGTATCTGGTCAATAACCTGGGCGAGATGGAACACGGCCGCGAAGCGTCAGAGTCCGACATCGACGCCGCCATGGCCCGTTTCAACCGCTGGGAAAACAACCGTGACGGGGAAGATCCGGCCCAGATCCGCAAAGACCTGCAGACCTGCATGCAGAACAACTTCTCCGTATTCCGCGAAGGTGCGGCGATGGCAGAAGGGTTGGCCGAGCTCAAGGTTATCCGCGAGCGCCTCAAGTCAGCCCGTCTGGATGACACCTCCAAAGAGTTCAACACCCAGCGCATCGAGTGCCTGGAGCTGGACAACCTGATGGAGACGGCGTTTGCCACTGCGGTAGCGGCCAACTTCCGTACCGAAAGTCGCGGTGCCCATAGCCGTTTTGACTTCCCGGATCGGGACGATGACAGCTGGTTGTGTCACAGCCTCTATCACCCGGATACCGAGTCCATGACCCGTCGCGCGGTCAACATGTCACCCAAGACCCGTGAGGCGTTCCCGCCCAAGGTCCGGACTTACTGATTGCGGAGCCAAGCCCTATGAACGTCACATTCTCTGTCTACAGATACAATCCGGATGTTGATAACGTCCCCCATATGAAGGAATATCGTCTTGATATTCCTGAAGGTTCCGACATGATGGTGCTCGATGCACTGATCCAGCTCAAAGAGCTGGATCCCACCCTTTCCTTTCGCCGCTCGTGCCGCGAAGGGGTCTGTGGATCGGACGGTCTCAACATGAATGGCAAAAACGGCCTGGCCTGTATCACCCCGCTCTCAGACCTGTTGAAGAAGGGCAATAACGTGGTGTTGCGTCCCTTGCCCGGGCTGCCAGTGATCCGCGATCTGGTGATCGACATGACCCAGTTCTACACCCAATGGGAGAAGGTCAAACCCTTTCTCATCAACGATGACAAGTTGCCGCCGGTGCGTGAGCACCTGCAATCCCCCGAAGAGCGCGCCAAGCTTGACGGCCTGTACGAGTGCATTCTCTGTGCCTGCTGCTCCACTTCGTGCCCCTCCTTTTGGTGGAACCCTGACAAGTTCATCGGTCCGGCCGGGTTGCTCGCAGCCTACCGCTGGCTGGCAGACAGCCGCGACACCGCGACCACCGAGCGATTGGGTAATCTGGATGACGCCTTTAGCGTGTTCCGCTGCCACGGCATCATGAACTGCGTGAACGTTTGTCCAAAAGGCTTGAACCCGACCAAGGCAATTGGCCAGATCAAGTCGATGTTGCTCAATCGGGCGGTTTAGTTTTTGGGCTAGCCCAACGTCTGGATAGCCATCCGGCCTGTGCCAGGATGGCTATCTGAACCCTACAAGCTGCGCAGCAGTAACAAAAAGCACAAGGGATAGAAATGCATAACGGCGTGATGAAGGCCTGGTTGGAGTCATCTCACCTGGCTGGTGCGAATGCTAGCTATATCGAGGATCTTTACGAATCCTTTCTGGAACATCCTGATTCCGTGTCCGATGAGTGGCGCAGCCTCTTTAGCACGCTGCCTCAGGTCAATGGCTACGTAGTAGAACAACCCCATTCCCAGGTTCGCGATTATTTCCGTCGTCTGGCCAAGGATCCTTCTCGTTACAGTAGCCCGGTTAGCGATCCGCAAGTGGATGCCAAGCAGGTGCGGGTGCTGCAGTTGATCAACGCGTTTCGTTTTCGTGGCCACCAGAATGCCAATCTGGACCCGCTGGGTTTGTGGCAGCGTGAAACCGTTGCCGAACTGGACCCGGCATTTCACAACCTGCAGGGCGCCGACATGGAGGCTACCTTCAACGTGGGCTCCTACGCCATCGGTCGTGAGACCATGGTGCTCTCTGATCTCTACGCCTCCCTGAAAAAGACCTATTGCGGCAGCATAGGTGCTGACTACATGCACCTCACCTCCACGGAGGAGAAGCGCTGGCTGCAAGATAGGCTCGAATCCATCGAAGGCAAGGGCAGCTACACCCTTGAAGATAAGACCCGCTTCCTCGAGAGCCTGACTGCGGCCGAAGGGCTGGAGAAATACCTGGGTGCCAAGTTCCCGGGGGCAAAGCGTTTCTCGCTGGAAGGGGGCGACGCCATGGTGCCTATGCTCAAGGAGCTGCTCCGTCGCGCCGGTGAGCAAGGCTGCAAAGAGGCCGTGATCGGCATGGCCCACCGGGGTCGCCTCAACGTGCTGATCAACGTGCTCGGTAAACGCGCACAAGATCTGTTCGACGAGTTTGCTGGCAAGCATGGGGAATCCTGGGGCACTGGGGATGTGAAGTACCACATGGGCTTCTCGTCCGATTTCGCCACCCCGGGTGGCAACGTCCACCTGGCGCTGGCGTTCAACCCCTCTCACCTCGAGATCGTCAACCCGGTGGTTATCGGCTCAGTGCGGGCGCGGATGGATCGTCGGGGCGACAAAGATGGCGCAAGCGTGTTGCCTATTACCATCCATGGCGACTCCGCCATGTCCGGTCAGGGGGTGGTGGCTGAGACCTTTAACATGTCGCAGACCCGTGCTTATGGCGTCGGTGGCACAGTGCGCATCGTCATCAACAACCAAGTTGGTTTTACCACCTCTCATCACCGGGATCTCCGTTCTACTGAATATTGCACCGACATCGCCAAAGCGGTGCAGGCGCCAGTGTTGCACGTCAACGGTGATGATCCACAAGCGGTGGTGCTGGTGACCCAGATTGCCCTGGATTACCGCAACACCTTCAAGCGCGACGTGGTGATCGAGCTGGTTTGCTACCGTCGGCACGGTCACAACGAAGCGGACGAGCCGAGCGCGACTCAGCCCTTGATGTACCAGAAGATCAAACAGCACCCGACCCCGCGCAAGATCTACGCCGATCAGCTGGTGGCCGAGGGCAGTATCAGTGAAGAGCTGGCCACCGCTTTGGTCAACGGTTATCGCGAGAGCCTTGATCGTGGCGAGCGAGTGAGCAAAGAGTGGCGGCCAATGGAGCTGCACTCCGTCGACTGGACCCCCTATCTGGGCCACGACTGGGCGATGCACTATGACAGCACAGTGCCACGCGATTACCTCAAATCTCTTGGTGAGCGGGTAAGTCAGTATCCGGCCAGCCATGTGCTGCAGCGTCAGGTTGAAAAAATTTACGAAGACCGTCGTCTGATGGCGGCGGGTGATAAGTTGCTGGATTGGGGCTTTGCCGAGACCCTGGCTTACGCCACCCTGGTGGACAAAGGGTCCCGCATTCGCTTTACCGGGGAAGATTCGGGCCGTGGCACCTTCTTCCACCGCCATGCTGTGCTCCATAGCCAGACTGATGCCAGCACCTATACCCCCTTGTGCAACCTGCACGATGAACAGGGGCCGTTCGAGATTTACGACTCGGTACTGACCGAGAACGCGGTACTGGCCTTTGAATATGGCTATGCCAGCGCCGAGCCGGCAGGCCTCACCATCTGGGAAGCCCAGTTTGGCGACTTTGCCAACTGCGCCCAAGTGGTGGTGGATCAGTTCCTCTCATCCGGTGAGCAGAAGTGGGGCCGGATGTGTGGCCTGACCATGCTGCTGCCGCACGGTTATGAGGGACAGGGCCCCGAGCACTCTTCTGCTCGCCTCGAGCGTTTCTTGCAGATGTGTGCCCAGCACAATATGCAGGTGTGTGTGCCCTCCACCCCGGCCCAGGTATTCCATATGCTGCGCCGCCAGGTGATCCGCCCGATGCGTCGGCCACTGATCGTGATGACACCCAAATCCCTGCTGCGCCACCCGCTGGCGGTGAGCAAGCTTGAAGAGCTGGCAGACGGCACATTTCAAAATGCCATCGGCGAGATCGACGCGCTGGATCCGAAAGGCGTCAAGCGGGTGGTGTTCTGCTCCGGCAAGGTTTACTACGACCTGCTCGATGCCCGTCGCAAGGCCGAGCAGCAAGATGTGGCACTGGTACGGATTGAGCAGCTCTACCCCTTCCCGGAAGAGGAAGTGCGCGCCATTTTGACCCACTACAGCCATGTCACCGATTTTGTCTGGTGTCAGGAAGAGCCGCAAAACCAGGGGGCCTGGTATTGCACCCGTCACCACTACGACGGCGTATTGCCCGCCGGCGCCACCCTGCGTTATGCCGGACGCCCTGCGTCAGCCTCGCCGGCCGTTGGTTACATGTCTGTCCATGCCAAGCAGCAAAAAGCCTTGGTGGAAGATGCCCTTACCCTGTAAAGCCTCTGGCATAGAAGTAAAAAGGAACTGACTGGATGACTATCGAAATCAAGGTACCGGACCTGCCGGAATCAGTGGCCGATGCCACCATCGCTACCTGGCACAAAAAACCGGGTGATCTGGTCGCCCGTGACGAAGTGCTGGTCGACATCGAAACCGACAAGGTGGTGCTGGAAGTGCCGGCACCACAAGCTGGTGTGTTGGGGGATATTCTGCAAGGGGAAGGGGCAACGGTCCTCTCTCGCCAGCTGATCGCCATGCTCAAGCCTGCCGCCGTGGCCGGTGAAGAGACCCGTGACAAGCCGGTTGAGGCGATGGCAGACGACGGTACTGATGGCTTGAGCCCCTCAGTGCGTCGCCTGGTCGGTGAACATGACATCGATGTCGCCAAACTGACCGGCACCGGCAAGGGTGGGCGCATCAGCAAGGAAGATGTGGAAGCTTATATCAAGGCCCTCAGTCAGCAGGTCGCCAGCGCGCCAGTGGTGGTTGCCCCTGCGCCTGTTGCAAGCCCTGCCGCTGTGGCCAACAAGGTTGCTGAGCACCCGGCACACGCCTTCGCCCCGCTCAACGGCCGCAGTGACAAGCGGGTGCCGATGACCCGGTTGCGCAAGCGCATTGCTGAGCGGCTGCTGGAAGCGAAAAACACCACCGCCATGCTGACCACCTTCAACGAGGTCAACATGCAACCGATCATGGATCTGCGTAAGCAATATGGTGAGATCTTCGAGAAGAAGCACGGCATCAAGCTCGGCTTTATGTCCTTCTACGTCAAAGCCGTGGTGGAGTCCCTCAAGCGTTATCCGGAAGTCAACGCGGCGCTGGATGGTGATGATGTGGTGTACCACAACTACTTCGATCTCAGCATTGCCGTCTCTACCCCGCGCGGCCTGGTGACCCCGGTGCTGCGCGACTGCGACAACATGAGCCTGGCGGACATCGAGAAGGCGATCAAAGAGCTGGCAGGCAAGGGCCGTGATGGCAAGTTGACCGTGGAAGAACTCACCGGCGGCAACTTCACCATCACCAACGGGGGGGTGTTTGGCTCCCTGATGTCTACCCCGATCATCAACCCGCCCCAGAGCGCGATTCTGGGGATGCACAAGATCCAGGATCGTCCCATGGCGGTCAACGGCAAGGTCGAAATTTTGCCGATGATGTACCTGGCACTTTCCTACGATCACCGTCTTATCGACGGGCGCGAATCGGTCGGCTTCCTGGTCTCCATCAAGGAGCTGCTGGAAGATCCGACCCGCCTGTTGCTGGACGTCTGAGTACCTGTCATACCTGAGCGAACCAAAGATAACGAGGGGCCACCCAGGCCCCCACTTACAGGGGATTGAGAAACACCAGCCCC
>JBOFSK010000089.1:0-1712 GCA_051651505.1 Aeromonas sp. | reverse complement strand
TGGGGTCTCGTTTCGATGGAGAGAGTATGCAGAATAGTGCTGATTAACTGAAATTATCAATTTTTATAAAAACAATAACGTATGGTTATCATGATGACACCAAGGAGGCGGCCGTGGTGCGGATGCCCGCTCTGGCCACTCCCAGCCGGATCATGGCGACTCCCGTGGCAAAAAACGGATGTCACCGTACCAAGCGGTCGCGTGCTCACCGGTATTGTCAGTGTCGGTGGCAATGATGATACCGGTCACCGCAGGGGCAGCTTCACCGAACGCGGCGCGAAAATCGGCGGCCAGATCACGGGTGACAGTTACCCACATACCCGCATTGGTTGCACCGCTTGCCACCACGATCATGCGGGCGCGATCGGTATAGGCATTGGCCCGGATCGTGCCGACAGGCTGGCGATTGTCCCACACGTAATTGAGCGCGGCGGCGGGCACGTCTGTGCCATACAGTGACTTGGCGAGCTTGAACTTGGCCTGGGTCAGCAAAGGGAGTTTCGCCACATCGTAATCAAACAGCACATACAGGCGCGCCGCGTAGTCATCCCCCGCCTTGGTGGTCATGTCGGCGCTTTCAAGCGGGCGTTCAATACGCCAGCGCCACTGGATCAACGGGGTCTTGGCGGGGTCAATGCGAACGGGATGAAACAGACCCGACATAGCGGCGTCAGCATCGGCCCGAACCACCACAGTGTTGCCATCACGCACTAGGGTATAGCGAGTTGGCTTGAGCGTGGTCGAGGGGGTGAAGGGGCGCCATCCCGCAGGCAGTTCGCCACCCGCTGACGCCCCTGAGAAGGCCGATGGTATTGACGCGGCGTGCTGGTCTGCCACCGCCGTCTGGGCGAGCAGCAAAGCGCAAGGCCCCACCAGCCACGGGCTGACCCTGTGGGTCGGTAGACGACTGAGCATGATCCGGCTCCTTGCAAAGAGGGGGGTATCAGAATACAGATCCACCACCCAGATGATCGACCGTGTTACCGGCTGGGGCTGCGTCGGTTGAGGTTCCAGTCGTACTCAAGGAAGTCAATGTCCACACTCCCTTCGCGCAGGCGCTGCTGTTGCGCTTGGCTCAAACCCAGGGCATCCGCCTGGCTGGCGAAAAAGGCATTCAGGCCACCGAGCTGTTTAAAATCATCACCATACCACTTGAAGATGCTGGATACCGCCAGACCTTGGCCCTGCCAGCGATTGCGGCTGCGGTCGGCCAGAAACAAGCGGGTGGCGTCGGCCAGCTGCGCGTCGAGTCGGCTGGCGCTGAAGGCTTCAGCACGCAATGCCGGGCAGCCAATGCTGGCGCAGTTGACCACGAAGTGGATCCGCGGCTCGTCATACACCCCCTTGGCACGGATAAGACCGTGCTCGATGCCATCCAACGAGCGAGTTGCCCCCAACAAGGGGATGAACTCCTGCTGCCAGGGGCCACGAAACAGCGAGCCCAACTCTTTGATCGAGGTGATGTCAGGCCAGGCGGTGAGGATCAATTCCACCGTCCAGGCGTTATAGGCGTTGATCAAAAAGGCCAACCGTTCCGGTTTTGACCAGCCATTGAACTCATCCTGACGTACTGTCGCCAGCCCATCCAGGTAGCCTTTGAGCAGGGCGCGCTCACCCGCCATGGCGGCGTAATCAACTTCAGTAGCAACACCGGCGCGGATCGGCTGCACATGACGCTTGAGCAATGCATCCCAAGTGCCGTGGTCATAGGC
>JBOFSK010000088.1:0-5270 GCA_051651505.1 Aeromonas sp. | reverse complement strand
GTGCTCTCCGGTGCCTTGAGCCAGCTCTTGAGCGAGTTCGGGGTGATCCGCCTGCTGGAGGTGCTGCTGGCCCCCCTGATGAAGCCGGTGTTTCGCCTGCCCGGTCGCACCGCGCTGGCGGCCCTGATGACCTTCTTCTCCGATAACCCGGCAGTGATCAGCCTCGCCAAGGACAGCCGCTTTCGCAAAGGCTTCACCCCTTGGCAGCTGGTATCGCTCACCAACTTTGGCACCGCCTTTGGCATGGGGCTGATCGTGGTCACCTTTATGGCCACCCTGCAGCTGCCGAGCGGTGAATCCACTGCCAGTGCGGCCCTGATTGGGCTGCTGGGCGCGTTGGTGGGCTCGGTGGTCTCTACCCGACTGATGCAGCGGATGATCCGCCCCTTGGTAGGTGAAGTGCTGATCGATGACCAACCTGTGGGCAACGGCCCCAAGGTGGGAGTCACCAAAGAGGCGGCCCCTGGCTGGCTGCGGATCCTCAACTCCTTGCTCGATGGCGGCAAATCCGGCGTGGAGCTGGGGATGGCGGTGATCCCCGGGGTGCTGATAATCAGTACCTTCGTGATGCTGCTCACCTTCGGCCCCGGCGACAAGGGCTATACCGGCGAAGCGTTTCAGGGGGTTGCCCTGCTGCCGGTGCTGGCTGGCAAGGTGGGTTGGCTGTTTGACCTGCTGTTTGGCTTCAAGCAGCCGGAGCTGGTCGCCTTCCCGGCTACCTCGCTCGGTGCGGTCGGTGCTGCCATGTCGCTGGTGCCCCCTTTTATTGCCAAGGGGTGGATCACCGGTAACGAGGTCGCGGTGTTTACCGCCATGGGGATGTGCTGGAGCGGTTTCTTGAGCACCCACACCGCCATGCTGGATGCCCTCGGCTATCGCCACCTCACCTCCCGCGCCATTGTCGCCCACACTATCGGCGGCTTGAGTGCCGGTGTGGCAGCTCATCAGCTCTATCTGCTGCTGGGCTGAGTCGGGTTAATTGAGAGGTAATAAAAACGGCAACCGAGGTTGCCGTTTTGCTTTCTTATTCGAATGACAAGCCGGTTGGCTTAACCCACCCGCTTGGCCAGCCACTGTTCGGCGGCGGTGAGGGCTGCTTCGACCTGCTTGCGGGCGACGCCGCCCTTGGCGACCCGCTTGGCCAGGGTCGCTTCCAGCGCCAGATTGGGGTAGACGTCGGCACCAATCACTGAGCTAAAGCGCTGGAGCTCGGGTAGCGAGAGATCTTCCAGCGGCTTCTTCGCGCTAATGGCGTAAACCACGGTCTCACCGACGATATGGTGCGCCTCGCGGAAGGGTATCCCTTTGGCCACCAGATAGTCCGCCAGTTCGGTGGCGTTGGCGTAGCCGCCTTGCGCCGCCGCCTTGGTGCGCTCGCCATTGACCTTCAGATCGATCAGCACCAGCGCGGCCATATCGAGGCAGTCGTGCCAGGTGTCGAGGGCATCGAACAGCCCCTCCTTGTCTTCCTGCATGTCCTTGTTGTAGGCCAGCGGCAGCGCCTTGAGGCTCATCAGCATGCCCATCTGGGCGCCGACCACCCGGCCGGTCTTGCCACGGATCAGCTCCAGCGCATCGGGGTTTTTCTTTTGTGGCATCAGGGAGGAGCCGGAAGTGACCGCGTCAGAGAGCTCGACAAAGCCCGCCTCGCCGGTGTTGTAGAAGATCAGGTCTTCGGCAAAGCGCGACAGGTGGGTCATGGAGAGGGACGCCACGTGCATCAGCTCTACCACGTGATCCCGATCGGAGACTGAATCCAGACTGTTGCGGGTGGCGCCGCCAAAGCCCATGTCGAGCGCCAGCGCTTCGCGGTCGATGGCATAGGCAGTGCCCGCCAGGGCGCCGCAGCCGAGGGGGCTGGTGTCGAGCCGCTTGAGGGCATCCTGCAGGCGGGAGTAGTCCCGCTCCAGCATCTCCACATAGGCCAGTGCCCAGTGGGCGAAGGTGACCGGCTGGGCCCGCTGCAGGTGGGTGTAACCGGGCAGTACCGCAGCCTGATTGGCACGGGCGGAGGCGACCAGCCCTTGCTGCAGGGCGGTGATGGAGCCGAGCAGCAGCTCGCCCTGCGCCTTGCACCAGAGTTTCAGGTCGGTAGCGACCTGATCGTTGCGCGAGCGGCCGGTGTGCAGCTTCTTGCCGAGATCGCCGACGGCGGCGATGAGCTGGCTCTCGACCCAGGAGTGGATATCTTCGGCGTCCGAGCTCAGGATCTGCTGGGGATCCTGCTGCACCGAGGCGAGCAGCACCGCCATCGCCTGTTGCAGTTTGCCCTGCTCGCTCTCGGTCAATACACCCACTTTTACCAGCGCCTTGGCCCAGGCCATGGAGCCCTGAATATCCTGCTCTGCCAAGCGGTAATCGAACCGCAGCGAATCGTTGAACTGCTTGAACCTGCTATCGGCTCCCTGACTAAAGCGTCCACCCCAAAGTGCCATACTGCTCTCCTTGAATGCGTTGTCGGTGGGCATTTTGGCCACCGAGCTTGAAATCGTGCCCTGTTTTTCTGCCTGCTGTTCTCACAGAGGGTTATCTCACAGATGGGGCTCGGGCGCTGCCGCTCTGCTCACACCCCGCCATATGGGAGAGGTGATAAAAGAGGGGGCCATGCCCCCTCACCGGAATCAACGGGTGATAAGGTTTGTTTAGCCGTGGGTGTGGTCGCCACCGATGGCCTGATGCTGCTCCTTCATGGCGCGGATCCGGCTGGCCAGAGTGTAGAGACGGATAAAGCCGTCGGCATGGCTCTGGTCATACACTTCGTCGGCGCCGAAGGTGGCGAAGTCTTCGGAGTAGAGGCTGTTCGGTGACTTCTTCTGCACCGCAGTGACCTGACCCTTGTACATCTTCAGAATGACTTCACCGTCGAGATCTTCGGCGATGGCGTTGGCAGAGGCGAGGATCGCCTTGCACAACGGGGTGAACCAGCGGCCGTCATAGACCAGATGGGAGAACTCGGCCCCCAGCTTTTCCCGCCAGGCGCGGGTCGGACGATCCAGCACCAGCTCTTCCACGGCGCGCAGCGCGGCGACCATCACGGTACCGCCCGGGGTTTCGTAGCAGCCACGGGACTTCATCCCCACCATCCGGTTTTCGGTGATGTCGATGCGGCCCACGCCGTGCTTGCCGGCACGCTCGTTGAGGGTCATCAGGATTTGATGTGGGCTGAGCGGCTGGTCGTCCACGGCCACCACTTCACCCTTGGCCACGGTCAGCTTGACGTATTCGGGCTGATCCGGTGCCTGCTCGGCCGGTACGGTCCACTGCCAGACCGCTTCGGAGGGCTCGTTCCAGGTGCTCTCCAGCTCGCCACCCTCGGTGGAGATATGCCAAGCGTTGGCATCACGGCTGTAGATCTTCTTCAGCGACGCCTTGCAGGGGATGTTGCGGGTCTCCAGATAGGCCAGCAGATCCTCCCGGGAGCGCATGTCCCAGATCCGCCACGGGGCAATGACGGCGAGCTGGGGGGCCAGTGCGGCGACCGCACCTTCGAAACGCACCTGATCGTTACCCTTGCCGGTGCAGCCGTGGGAGATGGCATCAGCCCCTTCCGCCAGCGCCGCTTCCACCATCGCCTTGGCGATGATCGGGCGGGCCATGGAGGTGCCCAGCAGATAGGTGCCTTCGTAGACGGCGCCGGTCTTCAGGGTCGGGTAGACATACTCTTTGACGAACTCTTCCCGCAGATCCTTGATGATGCACTTGGTGGCGCCGGAGGCGAGTGCCTTCTGCTCGATCCCTTCCAGATCGTCACGCTCCTGACCCACATCGGCGACGAAGGCGACGATCTCGGCGTCATAGTGCTCTTTGAGCCAGGGAATGATGGCCGAGGTATCCAGTCCACCCGAATAAGCCAGTACGATCTTGTTGATTCCGCTCATTTTACTTCTCTCCATGATGATTCGATAAAGGGGTCATTATTCAGGTTGAATGCTGCGTTACTTGCTACCCAGATTATTTATGTCCAAACAGGGTCAGCAACACGGCGTTCTGGATATGCATCCGGTTTTCGGCCTCGTCCATGATGAGGGAGGCGGGGCCATCCATCACCTGCGAGGTGATCTCCAGCTCCCGGTGGGCCGGTTGGCAGTGCAGCACATGTGCAATGCCGGTGCGATCGAGTAGGGCCTGGTTGATCTGGTAAGGCATAAACAGCTCTTTGACCTGCTCCATCGGGGTGTTGTCGCCCATGGAGACCCAGGTATCGGTGTAAGCCACGTCAAACCCTTCGATGTCTGCCACGTCATCACTGATATGAATGGTTGAGCCCGAGGTGGCTGCCAGTGCTTGTGCTTGCAAAAAGATCTGGGTATCCGGGCCATGGCCTTTCGGGCAGATGAGAGTGACGTCGGTGCCCAGAGTGGCCCCCAGCAGCAGCAGAGAGTGGCTGACGTTGTTGCCATCACCGAGGTAGGCGAGTTTCACCTTCGACAGATCGTCGTAGTGTTCGCTAATGGTCATAAAGTCGGCCAGCCCCTGACAGGGGTGGTAGAGGTTGCACAGGCTGTTCACTACCGGCACTGAGCCGTGCTCTGCCAGCGCCACTAAGGTCTGGTGGTCGAACACCCGGGCGACGATGGCATCACACCAGCGGGACAGGTTGGCGGCGAAATCCTTTACCGATTCGCGCTTGCCCAGCGCGCCGTTCTGCTGATCCAGATAGACGCTGTGGCCGCCGAGGCGGGCGATGCCGATATCGAAGGTGACCCGGGTGCGCAGGGAGGGCTTCTCGAACAATGTGACCACGCTCTTGCCGGCCAGCGCCTGACTGTACTGCTTCGGGTCGGCCTTGACCGCTTTGCCCAGCGCAATGAGCGCCTCGATCTGGGCTTTGTTCAGGTCACTGTCTTTCAGAAGATGTTGCATCGGATGTTCCTTGTTCCGGTGGAGATCAAATGGCCACTTGGGTGCCAACCGCGCCGCCCGCCAGCAGCTTGAGCAGCTGATCCGGGTAGCGCCAGCTGGCGACACAGACCGGCTTGCCGAGGGTCTCTGCGGCGTGCAGGGCGGCTGCGACCTTGACCGCCATACCATCGCGGATCACTCCTTTCTCCATCAAATCCAGCGCGGTGGATTTGTCGAGCTGGGGCACCAGCTTGCCCTTGCCATCGAGGATGCCGCTCACGTCGGAGAGCATCACCAGATCGGCGCCGAGGGCTTCGGCAATGGCGGTGGCCGCCTGATCCGCGTTGACGTTCATCAGCTGCCCCTCGGCGGTGATGCCGATGGAGCTGACCACCGGCAGGAAGCCCTGACCGAGGATCCCCGCCACC
>JBOFSK010000087.1:0-15710 GCA_051651505.1 Aeromonas sp. | reverse complement strand
GAGGAACTCGTCACCATTGGCATCAGGAGCACTATTACATTTGAAACCAGACTCCGTGGATTCCCAGTCATTGGAACCGTTGGAAGTCATGGCAAACATGGAGTCAACGTAGAAGGTCTTGCCATCTTTGTTAAACACTTCCTGACCCAGTTGTACTTCGCCGTAGGTGTCATCTTCGTTACCCAGACGACCTACTTTGTTTTTGTTGTAAGTCTGCATATCACCGTCACCGGAGATACCCAGACCGGAACGGAAGTAACCGTGGAAATCAACGGCAAAGGCGGCTTGGGAAGCCAGGGCGGCAGTAACAGCTGCTGCAATCGGGAGCCACTTCATTTTCATTGTCATAATCCTTATCTTCCCGCTAAGAGGAGTGTGATCCTGAAATATTCAAGTTCTTATCAGCCAGCAACCCTGCTGGTGATAACCGAGGATGATTATAAGGAGCCCACCCCCCAACAAATATGAAGCCACTCACAAAATAGCGACAAATCGCCCGGCGCAGGCCAAAGACAACAGCGAATGCAATAATTGCGTATAAAGCCGCAACACAACACCAACAATAAGCCATTTCAAGCAATCTTGATGAAGCTGAAAGCGTTGTCAGCAATTAATTCGCACTTAAGCTTAAGTGGTTATTTGACCTGACTATGACAAAAACATGACTGAGATCGCTTTCAAGGTGGAACTTTTATTTTGATGACGAGTCACCGGTGGTGAACCTCTGTCCGTGAGGGCATCTCGTGAGCAAGGATCATGGATAAAAAGCGTGGCCAAAAATAACGACCAACAAAAGTGCGCGCCAAGAGGCCGCTGCCGCATTGGGTGGCCAGATTAGGCGCAGATATTAAGCACAGATATTAAGCGCCAATAGTAAACAAGCGGATTGGCAACGAGTCAGGGGCAATAAGCGGGCACGGCGGGGGCAGGGCATCCCCTCTCCTGCCCGGTGAGCGGCAAGCGAGGGGGCCGGGTGGGCATCAAGGGAGGTCAGGGCTGAATATCCCCCCCTTGCAGCCAGGCAAGCGCCACCCGTTCGGGTTCATCGTGCACGGTGGCATCGAGCTCCAGCGGGGCAATCACCCGGGTGGCCCCGCACTCTTGCAGCAGTGCGTCAAGCCGCCGGCCCGCGCCGCAAAAGTGGGTGTAGCTGCTATCGCCCATGGCAATCAGGGCATAGCGCAACCCCTTGAGCCAGGGGGTGGTGTCGGCCAGCTCAGTGGCGAAGGGGTGCAGATTGGGGGGAATATCCCCCTGCCCGGTGGTGGCGGTGACCAGCAATAAAAACCGGGCGGGGTCGATATCCGCCAAGCCGGCCTCGTCATGCACTGCACATTGGTGGCCCTGATGGGCCAACTCCTCTGCCAGCGTCTCGGCGACCAGCATGGCGGCGCCATACACGGTGCCAACCACAATATCGATCTGTGCCATCTTGTGCTCCCTGCTTGGTGACGGTATGCCGCTACTTTATCAGCGAGCCAGCGTCAGATGCCACCCTTGAACAGCAAGCTTTGCTAGTAATCGCTCTCACTGGCGGGCCAACCGAGCGTGGCAAACAGCTGTAGCAGCTGTGGCCCAAGGGGGGCCTGAATGCGCATGGGAACCTTGAGCACCGGATGGGTAAAGCTTAAGGTGCGGGCCACCAGCAGCAACCGTTCGCTGCCATATTGCTCGCGAAAGAAGCGGTTATGGCGGCCATCTCCGTGGCTGGTGTCGCCGACCATGGGGTGAAACAGGTGGGCCATATGGCGGCGCAGTTGATGCTTGCGGCCCGTTTTGGGGTACAACTTGACCAGGCTGTAGCGACTGGTGGGGTGCTTTTTCGAGACAGCATGGGGCAGCTCGACCTGATGCAGCCGGCGAAAGGTGGTAACGGCCTCTTGCGCCGGACGATCCGGGTTGCTCATGGCATCGGCTATCTTGTCCAGCTGCTCTTTCAAGGGGTAGTCAATCACCCCCTGCTCAGGGGCCCAGCCGCGCACCAGCGCCAGATACTCTTTGTGTACCTGACGCTGGGTAAAAGCCTCGGTCAGGGTGCGGGCAACCACGGGATCGAGGGCAAACAGCAGCACCCCCGAGGTGGGGCGATCAAGGCGATGCACCGGATAGACGTGGCGCCCGCCGATCAGATCCCGGGTCATCTGCATGGCGAAGCGGGTCTCGGCCTTGTCGAGCCAGCTGCGGTGCACCAGCAAGCCGGAGGGCTTGTTGATGGCGACCAGCCAGTCATCCTGATAAAGCAGGGTCGGGGTCAGGTCCTGCTCTGGTTGGGCGAGGTGATCCTGCATCAGCTGATCCCCAGTCATGTTATTGCTCAACCACTTTGCCAGAAAGCAGCAGATCGAAGCGGGCGATCAGGCGCAGCAACTCGGCCAATTCAACCAGTTGGTTTTTATAGACTTCGCTGGCCATCGGATAGAGGGAGACGCTGGTCGGCAACGGGGCCTGCAAGATCACCAGCTGTTCCATCCGTGGGATCAGCACAAACTGCAGCCATTGATCAAAGCTCAAGGTATCGACACAAAACGGCAGGGTGCTTGCCAGGGCGTCCTCACCAGGATGGCCAGCTTGCCAGCGCCCAAGGCGCTGCAGTTCGGCGGTGAGTTCCCCCAACAGGCCAGCTACCAGCAAATATTGATTCATCGCGCTCTGCTCCTCATTACCACGGGTTACGCCGGCATCGTGAGCACCATGCCAGCCAGGGCGGCCGCCACTGAGCCTGCCACCTTAAAAAAGGGCGTTACTATACACCGCCCCCCCTCTGGCTGCCATGAGGAGATGGCCCCGCACCAGGGTGCACTGCCACTGGCTATCTTGGGCCGGGGCTTTATAATCGGCCCGCATCACCTTTAGCGGGATCTTCTCCATGTCTGCAACACCGATTGCCATCAATACCTTGACCGAATTTTTGACCCAGGCGGGCACCCAGTTTCAGCTGTTTGACATGGGCCGCCAGGTACGGCCACTGGCCAGCGATCTGTTTAGCCGCGTCGAGCAGCAGCAAGCCCCCTACCCTTGGCCTTTGCAGCAGCACGCCTGGCTCGGGGTTCACTTCTTTGAGCCCAGCGAGTCACGCCACTATTTGTGGTTTCTCAAATTTGCCCTCGATGAGCGCGGTCTGCTGATCTCAAGCGGCCCCAAGCTGTTTATGGATCAGGTAGTAGAGACGCTAGGCTGCAAGCTGACCGGCGAGCTCGATGAAGCGAAGGCCCAGCGCCTGGCCGACAATCCCTTCACCTTCCGCCCGGCCGAAGCCAAGATGGCCAGCCTGCATGCCAAGCTGGCCCGCCAGCTGGAACAGGCGCCATCTGCCTATTACGATGCGCTCTGCCACTATCTGGCCGCGCCGACCCCGGCGGGCTGGCAGACCCTGGGCGTACAGGGCTTTGCTGATCTGGCCGAGCGACTGCAAGATGAACGCAATCTGGCGCTGGTGTGCAAATCACTGCCAACCCTCCCGCCAGAGCCACTCTATGCCTTGTGCCAGAGCCTCGAAAATAGCCCGCTGCCACCGGCCGTACAAGGGGCCTTGCTGGAGCGGATCGGCAAGGAGCAGGAGTGCGCAGCCCCCCATCCCGAAACCTTGGCTTATCTGTGCCGCGCCATGGCCTGCTGCCCCGCCAGCCCCTTGCGGACCAACAAGTTGCTGACGCTGCTGCAAACCCAGCCCAGCCCGGCGCTGCTGCTGGCCATTGCCGGACGACTGTGGCCCGATCTGAAAGATGCCACCCTACTGAGCCACTATCTGGAACAGCTGGCCCTGCAGCCAACCCCGTTTTTCAATCAGGTGTTTGCCGAGTTGGCGACGTTACCGGACCTGCGCAATGATATGCTAGCCAGACTGCGCGATCCCGACCGCAGCGATGCGCTGGGCAAGGCCATCGGCCGACTGTTTGCCGCCGCCTGATGGCGGGCCTTTGCCACAATACGCAGCCACACGACACACAGAAGACCGGGGCGCCCACAGCAGGCGCCCGGTTATCCACCTCAGGATAAGGAAGCCCGCCGATGGGAGATATGCTCGCAATTTTGCTGCTGGCAGCCGTTGCCAGCCTGTTCTGGCTGCAACGCCGGCAAGCCGAACTGGCCTGGCAATATATGCGCCGTTACTGCCAGCATCACGATTTGCAGCTGTTGTCGCTGGCGCGCAATAACCGGGAGCTGGCCCGCCAGCCACTGCGGTTGCTGACCCACTATCAGTTTGAATTTTCCAGCGATGGCGAGAGCCACTATCTGGGCACCCTCACCATGCAGGGGCTGCACGTGGTGGGGGTGACCTTGCCGCCCCATCGGGTTCCCTCATCCTGATCCCGGCCTCGCCGCGGCGGCAAGGGGCTATGGCTGACTATAATCTCAGCAATGAGTGAAGGGAGAGACGAGATGGAACCCCTTGTCCACGATCTGCCAGCCCTGTTTGCCCGCTTAGGGCTGGCCAACGATGAGTTAAACCTGTACCGCTTCGTGCACGACCATCCCCTTGACAGCAATACCTTGCTGCCGGAAGCCCGATTCTGGAGTGCCGCCCAGGCCAACTTTTTGCGCGATGCCCTGTGGCACGACTCTGACTGGTGCGAGGCCATCGACCAGCTCGATATGATGCTGCGCAAGCTCAGGTGACGGCGCCCCTTTTTTCCCCTGCGGGGTTTGGTTAAGATCCCGCCCCGATACCTCTCCCCTTCTCACCCAGAGCTTGCTTATGTCCGCCCATGAGATCACCCGCATTGCCAACGAACTGGCCGCCAAGGGCCTGACGCCCACCACCGCCATGATCAAAGCGCGCCTCACCCAGCCAGTGGCCATGGCCGAACTGCTAAAAGTATTGAGCCAGTGGAAACAGCAGCCCGCCACCGACCATGCCAACGTGGCTGCCCATGAACAGCCGCCGCATACCGGCCCCGCTCAGCCTGCTGCACTCACCCTGCAGCAACTGAGCGAGCAGCTGACCCGCCTTGAGCAAAAAGTGGATCGGTTAACCGACCTGCTCAATCGCCAAGGGGTGAACTGAGCCATGTATATTGTCGAACTCTGCTTTGAATGTTATCGCGATACGTCCCTGGGGGATGCCGAGCGGGCCATCGTCAACTACCTCGAGATGCTGCGCAATCAGGGCCAGATCCTGGGCCGTGAGTTCCCCACCAGTATGCAAGAAGGCTATTTCGTCAGCCGGGTGGTCTGCCCGGAGCAAGATAGCCTGCACCCGGACAACCAGAGCGAACAAGTCAAGCTGGCAGAGCAGCAGCTTAATCAGGCGGGGCTACTGGCACCGAAACTTCAGTTACAGGGGGCAGATCTCTTCTCTGACAGCACCGACCCTTGCGCCGAGCAGGGCGAACGGCCGAGCTGGATGCTGCTCTACACCACCTTTGTGCACACCAGCTCGCCACTGCGCTGCGGCGATCACTTTGCCCCCATCCCCCTCTACCGGCTGCCTGCGGTGGCCAATGGCGATCACAAACAGATCATCAAGTGGCAAGAGGATTGGGAGGCGTGCGATCAGCTGCAGATGAATGGCTCCATCGCTGAACATGCGGCGCTGCACGAAATAGGTGAGGTGGGGAGTCGGCTCTATCGGCGCGGCACTGATCTTGGCAAACGGCTGGAAGCCCTGACCGGCATTGCCACCTACTACTACCTCTATCGGGTCGGTGGCCGCAGCAAGGCCGAAGAGCAGGCCCGCCCCTGCCCAAGCTGTGGCGGTGAGTGGGCACTGACCCAGCCGCTGCACGAGATTATCGACTTTAAGTGCGACCCCTGCCGACTGGTCTCTAATCTATCTTGGGATTTCAAGGATTGAGCCTTCACGTGAAGGCTGCTATCGGTAATTGAGAGGGCAACGGTCCGATTACGCTTCCCTGATCGCACCTGCCCCTTGCTCGCATCTCCTGCAGGATGGCGGCTTATTGCGGCAAGGTTTCCAGCCGTTCAAGAAACACCGACAGGGAGGGGGCGAGCGGCAGCCGGCGACCGGAGTCGAGCCACTCCAGCCACACCTGACCGCTGTCGTTATCAAGCGAGATCAGGGTCATCTCGTTGCGGGTGGTGGCAATAAAAATCGAGGGGGGGCGCTTGAGTTTGCGCAGCATCAGCAGATGGCCGATCTGGTTCTCTTTGAGCAGATCGAGATCGGCCTCGTTCCACGGCACCATCAACTCAAGACGTAACCCCTTGAACAGGCAGGGCACCGGTTGGCTGAACCAGTGACCAAACAGGGCGATAGCACTGGGATGGAGCACTAACTCAAGGGCGTCAGCCATGGCGGTAAAATCAGCCGGCTCCGGGCGCAGATAAGGGCGCCAAGTGATCTGGCCATCGACCGGTTCGCTCAATTGGCAAGGTGAGCACCAATCGGCTTCCCACGCGCACAGGGGCAAGCCGCGGCGGGCCTCGCCATCGCGCTGCCAGCGACCAAAAAAGTGCGCCAGGGCAGACAAAACTTGATCCGACATCAAAAATCCCCACAATTGCTGGCAAAGTCCGCTATTGCACCATCAAACCGGGTGACAGACAAGGCGGCCAGCCCCCCTATGGCCCGCCTCCACCTTAGGAACATCCATTTTTTATGAGTCATCACGTGAACAAACAACAGAGATATGCCGGCGCCAGCGCCCTGAGTGGTCTGAGCCTCGGTCAGCAATCTGACTACATCAGTCAATACACCCCCGCCCTGCTGCAGCCGGTTCCCCGCAGTCTGAACCGCGATGACCTCAAACTAGGGGATGCCCTGCCCTTTACCGGTTGCGATATCTGGACCCTCTATGAGCTCTCCTGGCTTAACGCCAAAGGCAAGCCAATGGTGGCGGTCGGCGAAGTCAGCATTCCGGCCACCAGCGCCAACTTGATCGAATCCAAGTCTTTCAAGCTCTACCTTAACTCCTTTAACCAGACCCGTTGCGACTCGATCGATGCGGTAGCAGCCATGCTGACCCGCGATCTGAGCGCCTGTGCCGGTGAGCAGGTCAAGGTCACCCTGTTTCCCCTCGCGCAAGCACAGCACCAGATCGCGACCCTGCCCGGGGAGTGTATCGACGAGCTGGATATCGAGGTGGACAACTACGCATTTGATGCCAGCTTGCTGCAAGGCGCCGCCGGCAACGAGATCGTCACCGAGACCCTGCACAGCCATCTGCTCAAATCCAACTGCCTGGTGACCAGCCAACCGGACTGGGGATCTGTGATGATCCGTTATCAAGGGCCCAAACTCGATCGAGAAAAGTTGCTGCGCTACCTCATCTCGTTTCGCCAGCACAACGAGTTTCACGAGCAGTGCATCGAGCGCATTTTTATCGACCTCAAACACTACTGCCAACCGCAACAGTTGACCGTCTATGCGCGCTACACTCGCCGAGGCGGACTCGATATCAATCCATTCCGCTCTGATGTCGACACCGCACCTGCCAACCTGCGGTTGATCCGCCAGTAACCCGATAGCGCACCACGGGAACGGCGCCAGCGGCTGGCCCCGTTCCCATTGCGACCGGTCGAACCGTCCTTGATACGGATCAGGAATGGTGCCGATAACCCTGCGTCACTGCCCGTAAAAACTGGACTCGCAGAGGGCGGTTGGATAACATGCCCACACCTTGGCGCTGTTATTAATCCGATGAATCAACTGTTCTTCCTGGCTATGATGATGTCCTCCCTGTCAGCACCCAACCTGGCGCTTAACAAGGAGCAGTTATCTATCGATCTGCAACAGGCGCAATCACTGATGCTGACCGATCCTGCCAGATGTGTGCAGATCACCTCGACATTTCTGTCCCGCGCGACCCACCAGCCCCAGCAAGTCATCAACAATCACCAAGAATCAGGTTTTCGTGAGCCCATCTTGAGCTACAGCACGGTGGCCCACACCATCGGAGCCCACTTGCTCAAAGGGGAGTGCCTGTTGCAACTGGGCCAGTATGAACCCGCCCAGCACGCCCTTGACCAAGGCATGGCTCTGGCAGATAAGGTGCAACAACCGGATCTTAAGGCCCACGGCCTCTATCTTAAGATCCGTTCCCAAGCGCTCAAATCAGATAATCAGGGCACCCGTTACGACCTGATGGAACAGCTGCAAGCGCAACTGACCACGCCTGGCCTCAAACAGAGTGAGTTGCAAATCTATAGCCGGCTGCAGCGCACCAGTTACGATATCGAACACCAGCATTTTGATGCGGCCAGAGCCCACCTGGCAGAGGCGAGAAGCTGGGCAGCCAAGAGCCCAAGCCCCCTTGCCAACGCCTGGGTCAGCGCCATCAGCGGCGACCTTTATCGCACCCTGCAGCAACCGCAACTGGCGCTGGGGGAGTATATCGATGCCCTACAGCAGGCCAAAAAACTGAACGATCCGTTGTTGCTCGGCCTGCTGTCTAACCAGATTGTCAAACTCTATCAGCATGAGGGGGAGCCACAGAAGGCGCTGCAATACGCCCATGAGGCGGCCAACTATTTTCACGCCATCGGTAACCCCTCTTTATTGTGTGACTCCTTGATGGTGCTGGCGCGTCTGAGCCGTGATCAGGGCGATCTCAATATGGCGCAGGTTTACTTCTTCAATGCGCTGGATCTGCTCAATGACCAGAGCAACCGGCCACAGGCATCCCTGCTCAAGTACGAAATCGGTAAAACCTACCTGCAAAGCGGCAATCTCGCGCTGGCCAGCAACTATCTCAATGCTGCTCGCCAGTCCCATGAGCTCAATGATGCCAAAGAGCCGCTGATCGATACCCTGCTGCTGCTGGGCCAGCTGTATCTCAAGAAACAGGAGAGCGCCATCGCTATCTTGCAGCTGGAAAATGCCCTGGCGCTGGCCAAACAACTGGGTGATACCTACCGTCAGTACGAAGTCTTTCGTCTGATCTCTCTGGCTTATGAACAAAAAGGCTATTTGCGCCAGGCCCTCGACAGTTATCAACGCTTCCACCAGCTTGGTGAACAGTTACGGCAGCAGGAGATCGACACCGAACAGACGGCGATCCGCGATAATTATGTCCAGGTCGAGCGGGTACAGCATATCAAAGACCTAGAGCAGCGCCTGAGTGACAGCCAACATCAGCAAGAGCGCTACCTCTGGTCAAGCATCACCACCAGCTTGCTACTGGCGTTGTTCATTTATCTCTTCTTCACTCTCTGGCTCAAGCTGCGCGCCGCCAGATTGCAGGCCAAGCGTAATGGCGACGCCTTGCTGATTGAACCACGATCCGGGCTGGCTAACTGGCAGCGATTAATCAACCGGTTGCCACGGGAGATGGCCAAACGCCAACTCAAATCAGATCACTGGTATCTCAGTGATCTGCCCAGTAGTCCATTTGATGACAAACTGCACTATTTGCTATTTCGTGTCCCTTTTTTGGTGGATGCTTTTGAGCACCATGGCTATCAGGCCAGCAGCGAGATCGCGCAGGCCTTTGGCACCTATCTCAATACCCTGACCCCTCAGGATGGCCGCATCTATGACCTACGGGAGGGGCACATCCTCTATGTGGTGCCACAGCGTCATGTCACTCACTTGGATCAACTGGCCAATGAGCTGCTAACCGCCATCGCGGCCTTCCCCTGCACATACCCGCTCGATCGCCGGATAAGCCTTGGTATTATCAGCCACCCCTTTTTGCCTAAAGCAGCGACCGCGCTGGATCACAATGGCCTGTTTGATCTTTGCTACCTGGCCCTATCCGGGGCGACTCAGCTCAGTGAAAAATACCAGCAAAATGCCTGGCTGGAGCTGGCCGCCATCGATTGCCAACAAGCCGCTTTTTTTAATGGCGATGTGTGGCAATGTGGCTTGATGGCGATTGACAAGGGACTGGTTAAAGTTAATTCTTCCCATGAAAAGCAATGGGTTAATTGGCATCGTCTGGCAAGAAAGCCGGTGATTGATGACCGCCCGGCAAGCTAACTAACCACCAGTCATCCATACCGGGTTTGACGATCGTTACTATCCCATACCAAAAACAATAATGACCACAGGGCGACCTGATAATGAATGACATCGCTGCCGTAGCAGGACAATTAGCCAGACTCAGGGAATCTCTGGAGCAAAAGCAGATCGAGCTCGATGGTGCCCTCTCTTTTTCCGATGCAGAACGAACCCGCAGCATCCAATTTATCAATAAATTGATGCTCTCTTGCCGAGGGTTTGATAGAGAACTTGATAACCGCTTCGCCAAACTCAAGTCCAGACTCGACAGCCATCCTTCGCTTACCTCGCTGGACGAGGATTTGCTGGCGATAGAAAAACTGCTACAGCAGCACAGTGGCGCCCTGGAAGAGTCGATAACCCTGACCCAGGCAACAATAGAGTTGGGCTCCAGACAACTGAGAACCATCAAGGGTTTCCCGGAAGAGACCCGTAAATCCCTCAAAGAATTTCTCGGCAACCCGGTTGGTTACGGCATCACCGATCACCAAAAGAAGGTGATCCAACTGCTGGATTTTTACCAGCAAGCCATCAAAATCCAGTTGCGGCCAAGTGAGCCACTGCTCGCGCCGGCGGTCAGTACGGTTAGCTGCGAACCGCTCGACGCCCTGTCTACACGGGATCGTGCCCATATCGCCGATGAGCTGCAGCGCCTGATCACCGAACTGGATTTTGCTGGTACCACCGGAGAAACCCTGGCCGATATCCGCCGCCAACTGCTGCTTGGGGTCACCACGACTCAACTGGCTAACGCCAGCTTGCAAGTGATCGAACTCATTATTGAAGGCACCCGTGAAGAGCGTAAAGTGTCGAGCGCCTTCCTTGGGGCAGTCAATGAGAGCTTGTCGGTTGTCCACCATGAATTTACCGAGTCCCTCGATGAGGGACGGCTGCTGCAAAATGAAACGGAACAGGCGCAGCAGGCCCTGCTTGAGCAATTGCAGGCCGTCAGCCAGGCACTGACCCATGACCACCCCAATAATCCGCTCAAGCACGCCATCTCTGGCCATATAGGCTCCATGCATCAGCTACTGCGGGAACGCAAAGACACGCAGGGCCGTGAGCATCACTTGCTCACCCGCCTCTCTGGCATGGAGTCAAAATTGCGCCTGCTGAAGGAAGAGACCGCCGAATACAAAAAACGGCTGACCATCCAAAAGCACAAGCTGTTTCTTGACAGCCTGACTCAGGTGCACAATCGGGCCGCCCTTGATGAACGACTCGAGCAGGAGTACCGACGCTGGCTACGCTATGGTGCCCCCCTGTGCATCGCGATCATCGATATCGATCACTTCAAGAACATCAATGACAGCTATGGTCATCTGGCCGGTGACAAGGCGCTGAAGGTGATCGCCAAAGAATTGCAAAATAGCCTGCGTGATACCGACTTCATCGCCCGTTTTGGCGGCGAGGAGTTCGTGGTGCTACTGCCCAATATCAATCCGGACAAATATCGAAAACCGCTGGAGAATCTGCGTCTGACTATCAAGTCCATTCCGTTTCGTTTTCGCGATGCCAAGGTAGAAATTACCATCTCCATCGGGGCGACCCTGTTCAAAACAGACGATACCAGCTCAGATGCATTCGAGCGGGCAGACAAGGCACTCTACCACTCTAAACATCACGGTCGGGATCAAGTGACGCTAGCCTGACCGCTGGCAAAAAACCAGCTAACAGTCGTTCGGCTCTTTCACTCCCCCCGCAGTTACCACTACTATCGACCTCAGGGGATGCACCCAAGCCTCCCCTTTTCTCCCCAGGGAAAAACACAACGATAACAAGATATGTAAAAGGGGAACCTATGATTACCCATATCAATCCGGTGGGCAGCATGGATTTGCTGTCACAACTCGAAGTCGATCGCCTCAAGCAGACCGCTTCTAGCGATATCTATCAACTGTTTCGTAACTGCTCGCTGGCGGTGCTCAATTCCGGTAGCCACACTGATAGCTCCAAAGAGATACTGGAGCGCTTCAAGTCATTCGATATTCATGTGATCCGGCGTGAGCGCGGGGTCAAGCTGGAGCTGTTCAATGCCCCCGAGCACGCCTTTGTCGATGGCGAGATCATTCGTGGCATTCAGGAGCACCTGTTCTCGGTACTACGCGACATTCTCTATGTGTCCAATCAGCTCGATGCCAACCGCCTGGTCAACCTGACCAACTCTGCCCATATCTCCAACGTGGTGTTCGCCATCTTGCGTAATGCCAAGGTGATCCTGCCCGGCGCCGATCCCAACCTGATCGTCTGCTGGGGCGGCCACTCCATCAACGAGATCGAGTATCAATATACCCGACAAGTGGGCAACGAACTGGGCCTGCGCGAGCTCAACATCTGCACCGGCTGCGGGCCAGGCGCAATGGAAGGGCCAATGAAAGGAGCCACCGTTGGTCATGCCAAGCAGCGGGTACGGGATGGTCGCTACATCGGCCTCACTGAGCCCTCGATCATCGCTGCCGAGCCGCCCAACCCCATTGTCAACGAGCTGGTGATCCTGCCGGATATCGAAAAAAGACTGGAAGCCTTCGTCCGTCTTGGCCACGGCATTATTATCTTCCCGGGCGGGGTCGGCACCGCCGAAGAGCTGCTTTATTTGCTCGGGATCATGATGCACCCCGCCAACGAGCGGCAGCCGGTTCCGATCATCTTGACCGGCCCCAAAGAGAGTGCCGATTACTTTCGCGCTATCGATGATTTCATCAAGGCCACCTTGGGTGAACCGGCAACCAGGCTATATCAGATCATCGTCGGCAATCCGCCAGAAGTGGCCCGCGCCATGAAAGAGGCGATGCCCACGATCCGCGAATATCGCAAATCGGTCGGGGATGCGTACTCCTTCAACTGGTCCCTCAAGATTGAGCCTGAGTTCCAGCTACCGTTTGAACCGGATCATGCCAGCATGGCCAGCCTGGATCTGCACCGCAACCAGCCACCGCAACTGTTGGCCGCCAACCTGCGCCGCGCCTTCTCTGGCATAGTCGCCGGCAACGTCAAGGAAGCAGGTATTCGCGCCATCGAGAAAAAAGGCCCCTTCAAGCTACACGGAGACAAGGAGCTGATGCAGCTGATGGACAAGCTGCTGGAAAGCTTTGTCAAACAACAGCGAATGAAGCTGCCGGGCAGCCAGTATGTGCCCTGCTACGAGATCATTTGCTGACCCGGGTCTCGCCTTGGCGCTGACGGGTTAGCCAGAGGGGGGCCACGCGCCCCTCTCTGGCGGGTCTTGCAGACGCTCCCATCACTTAACACGCCATCTGGCCGATGCGTTTGTTACAATGGGGCGTCCCGACAGCCAAGAGTGCCCCATGTCAAACCTCAGGCCCCACCTCCTTATCATTGATGCCCTCAACCTCATTCGCCGTTTGCATGCGGTGCAAACCCAGCAAGGGTTGACACCCGCCCAAGCCCTGGTCGCCACCCGGGCCAACCTCATCAATACGTGCCGCAAATTACTGGCTAACAGCCAACCCACTCATGTCATTGCGGTCTTCGACGGCGAGGTGGATAGCTGGCGCACCGAGATCTATCCGGCCTACAAGGAAGGGCGCACCCCGATGCCCGCCGAGTTGCGCGATGGACTCGCCACCTTGCAAGATGCCTTTTGGGAGTGCGGGGTAGACGCCCTGCTCTCCCCGACCGATGAAGCCGATGATTTAATTGCCACCCTGGCCTGCGGCATGGCCAAGCGTGGTCATCAAGTCACCATCATCTCCACTGACAAGGGGTTTTGTCAGCTTATCTGCCCGCAGATCCAGATCAGGGACTATTTCAATAAACGCTGGCTGGATGGCGCGTTCGTCTTGCAGCAGTATGGTGTGACGCCCCCCCAACTGGTGGACTTCTGGGCCCTGACCGGTATCGCGGGATCCAACATCAAAGGGGTCGTGGGGATAGGCCCCAAAACCGCCACTCAATTAGTACTGCAATATGGGGATTTAACCGCCATGCTGGCCGCTTGCCAGCAAGAGGAGGCCAGCAAGCCCCTGCTCAAACTACGCCAGCATCAGGAAGATGCCTTGTTGGCCCAAAAGCTGGTGCGCTTGCAGCAGGATATCGTGCTGGGATTCAACCTGCGGGATATTCGTTATCCGGCCCCATCCCGGTAAACCGCACACTAAAAAGTGGACACAAGCGCTCGAACCATGACGGGACTCACTCCAGTTGTTGAAAAAAACAGATAGAATGCGGTGCAATGTGGCCGACTTGCTAAGCAATTGCTAAAAGCTGTGCCACCCCTCTCTCTCCTGGAAGTGGAATCCACTCATGTCGAACAGAAAAATTACCGTGATCCCCGGCGACGGCATTGGCCCAGGCATCATTGAATCCGCCATCCAAATTCTGACCCACGCCGGCTGTGAATTTGAATATGAATATGCTGATGCGGGCCTGGTTGCCCTCGAAAAACATGGCGAGCTGCTACCACAAGCGACGCTGGATTTGATCGAGAAAAACAAGGTAACCCTGAAAGGCCCCTTGACCACCCCGGTGGGCCGGGGTTTTACCTCGATTAACGTCTCCTTGCGCAAAAAATTCAATCTTTACGCCAACGTGCGTCCCGTCATCTCGTTCAAGGGCACCAAAAGCCGTTACGAAAATATCGATATCATCACGGTGCGTGAAAATACCGAAGGAATGTACTCGGGGGCGGGCCAAAAGCGCAGCGATGATGACCAGAGTGCCGAGGCGATGAGCATCATCACCCGCGAGGGTGCCGAGCGGATCGTCAAATTTGCCTTCGAATTGGCCCGTCAGGAGGGGCGCAAAAAGGTCACTATCATCCACAAAGCCAATATCCTGAAATCGACCTCCGGCCTGTTTTTAGAAGTGGCCCGCCAGATAGCCGCCCGCTACCCGGATATCCAGAGTGAAGAGATGATCGTCGATGCCGCCTGCATGAATCTGGTGATGTATCCAGAGCGATTTGATGTGCTGGTCACCACCAACCTGTTCGGTGACATCCTCTCTGATCTGTGCGCTGGGCTGGTGGGCGGCCTTGGCATGGCCCCTGGCGCCAACATCGGTGAAGAGGCCGCTATTTTCGAAGCGGTCCACGGCTCGGCCCCCGATATCGCCGGCAAGAATATCGCTAACCCGACCTCGGTGATCCTCGCTTCTATCCAGATGCTGGAGTACCTCGGTATGCAGGATAAAGCAGAGCGGATCCGCGAGGCGGTACGTGCCACTATTGAATCAGGCGATCGGGTCACTCGCGATTTGGGGGGGAATGCCTCCACCAGCGAATTCACTCAGGCCATCATTGAACGGTTATAACGTGGTGAATTGATGTGTGAGGGGGCCTTGGCTCCCTTTTTATCTTGCCGCCCCCTTTCTCCCACCCTCGACAACAACTATGTTGTATAGACCGGAAGAACAGGGAGCGTTTTTCATGAATGGGTGTAGATGCTATCTGCTTGCGCTGCCTCTGTTGCTATCGGGCACCGCCAATGCCTTTGTCCAACCGCAGCCAAGCCAAACCGCCAGACTGCCACTGCAGGAAAAACGGGCCGCCACTGAAGTCTGGCGCTCAAACCTGGATACCAACGACCTGCTCAAATCCCCCAAGCCCCTCTCGTTTGGGATCGAGGTCTCTACCGATAACTTTGGTAATCAGAAGGTCACCTCCTATCCCCAGCTTAATCTGACCCCGGAGAAGAGCGTCAGCCTGTCGGTCGAGCGTTTTCGACCCAAAGTCAAGTTCAAGGCCGGGGGGATGCAGACCTCTGTCAGATTGCGCGGCGATGGGCTGAAAATGCAGTTCAACCCGGTCGATAAAACCATTCCGCTGCAAATAGAGTTAAAACTGACCGAT
>JBOFSK010000086.1:0-2439 GCA_051651505.1 Aeromonas sp. | reverse complement strand
GTCATCGCGTTGGGCCACCACACCTCGGGGCTGTTGGCCAACCACAACCCGCTGGCTCACGAGCTGCTCAATGCCTCCGAGCAGGCGGGTGACCGCGCCTGGCGGTTGCCGCTGTTTGACGAGTATCAAGAGCAGATCGACAGCCCGTTTGCCGACATGGCCAACATTGGTGGTCGGCCGGCTGGCACCATCACTGCGGCCGCTTTCCTGTCACGCTACACCAAGAAGTACAACTGGGCCCACCTGGATATCGCCGGGACCGCTTGGAAGAGTGGCAAGGATAAAGGCTCCACCGGTCGTCCGGTGCCGCTGCTGACCCAGTTCCTGCTGAACCGGGCCGGCGTGGATATCGAAGAAAAAGAGTAACACCGGCACACCTTGGGATCACCGTATCGACAAGGTTGGTGTTACCCTGAACGACAAGGAAGAGGCTCGCCTCTTCCTTGTTTCATTGTTGTTTCAGTGAGAAGCGAACGGGTATCCCCCGCCAGCCTCTGCGGCGGTCAATAGTCCGTCACCGCAAAACGGGATTCACCTGATGAGCCAAGTGACCTTTTACCTGATGAGTGAAGCAGATAACGAGCAGGCCTCGGCAATCGAGCGGCTCGCCTGTACCTTGGCGGCCGACACCTGGGGCACCGGCCATCTCTACCTGTTGTGCGACGATGAAGCCCAGGCCCTGCGCCTCGACGAGCTACTGTGGCAGCTGCCACCGGAGCGTTTCGTGCCACACCAGCTTCAGGGAGAGAGCGGCATGGCCCCGGTGGAAATTGGCTATCAGCCACCAAAACGGCGCTATGCCTGCCTCATCAATCTGGCCAAACAGACACCTTTGTTTGCAGGACACTTCGCTCAAGTGGTAGATTTTGTCCCCACTGATGAAACCCAAAAGCAGCAAGCCCGCGAGCGCTACAAGCTCTATCGCCAGGCAGGCCATACCCTCGAGATGAGGGATCAACCTGTCCTTGCTGCACCGGATCCAGCCCAGCCCTGACTGCGCTACCCTTGATCCACTCCCATCAACACCAGACTCCATCCAGATTACGGCGAGACCATGGAAAAGACTTTTAATCACAACGCCATCGAACAGGCGCTCTATCAGCACTGGGAATCCCAGGGTTACTTCAAGCCCCACGGCGACACCAGCAAAGACTCCTACTGCATCATGATCCCGCCGCCGAACGTCACCGGCAGCCTGCACATGGGTCACGCCTTCCAGCAGACCCTGATGGACACCCTGATCCGCTACAACCGCATGCAGGGCAAGAACACCCTGTGGCAATCAGGCACCGACCACGCCGGTATCGCCACCCAGATGGTGGTGGAGCGCAAGATCGCCGCCGAAGAGGGCAAGACCCGTCACGACTACGGCCGGGAAGCCTTCATCAACAAGATTTGGCAGTGGAAGGAAGAGTCCGGCGGCACCATCACCCGCCAGATGCGCCGTCTGGGCGACTCGGTGGATTGGGAGCGCGAGCGCTTCACCATGGATGAGGGTCTCTCTGCCGCCGTACAGGAAGTGTTTGTACGTCTTTACGAAGATGGCCTGATGTACCGCGGCAAGCGGCTGGTGAACTGGGATCCGAAACTCAACACCGCCATTTCCGATCTGGAAGTGGAAAACCGCGAGATCAAGGGCCACATGTGGCACCTGCGCTATCCGCTGGCCAATGGCGCCAAGACCGCTGAGGGCAAGGATCACCTGATCGTCGCCACCACCCGTCCGGAGACCATGCTGGGCGATACCGCCGTGGCCGTGAACCCAGAAGACCCACGCTACCAGGCGCTGATTGGCCAGCACATTCTGCTGCCGCTGGTGAACCGTCTGATCCCCATCGTCGCCGACGAACACGCCGACATGGAGAAGGGCACAGGTTGCGTGAAGATCACCCCGGCCCACGACTTCAACGATAACGAAGTGGGCAAGCGCCACAGCCTGCCGATGATCAATATCTTCACCCTGGACGCCCATGTGCGTGCCGAGGCCGAAGTGGTCGACACCAACGGCAACCCTTGCACCGCCTATGACGCCGCTCTGCCGGCCGAGTTCGCCGGTCTGGAGCGCTTCGCCGCCCGTAAAGCGATCCTGGCCAAGCTGGAAGAGCTGGGCCTGCTGGACGAGATCAAGGATCACGTGCTGCAACAGCCTTATGGCGATCGCGGTGGCGTGCCCATCGAGCCGATGCTGACCGACCAGTGGTATGTGCGCGTGGCACCGATGGCCAAGACCGCCATCGAAGCGGTGGAAGATGGCCGCATCCAGTTCGTGCCCAAGCAGTACGAAAACATGTACTTCTCCTGGATGCGCGACATTCAGGACTGGTGCGTCTCCCGTCAGCTGTGGTGGGGTCACCGCATCCCGGCCTGGTATGACGACGCCGGCAATGTCTACGTGGGCCGTGACGAGGCAGAAGTGCGTGCCAAGCACAGCATCCCGTC
>JBOFSK010000085.1:0-1146 GCA_051651505.1 Aeromonas sp. | reverse complement strand
ATAGCGCGATGCTCTTTCGTGGGGAATTCTGGAGCGGTGAAGGTTCTGCTCGTGGGGATAGTCGCCGGAAACGTCGGAGTTGTCGCTGGAATCGGCATTTTAGAACATGTAGAATATTGGGGTGCCCCCTGACGGGGGGGACTAACCTTTATCAGAAGCAGCTGACATGGCTAATAACAATCTTACCGGAAAAGACCCGGTTGCGATCGCGGTTCATGAATTGGGGCTGGTTGAAATGCTCCGAGGATCGGGGTTTGTCAACCTAAACAACATTGCCAATATGTTTGGTAAAAGAATTGATAACTGGAAGCGACTTCAGTCAACAAAAGAAATTCTTGAAGAGTTTGATCGAACCGCAGCCTACGGTGGCGCCAAGCCGTTCCTAACGGTTGTAGGCTATGCAAATCAAGCTTCCTCAATATTGAGGAAGCTTGATTTGAGTGAATCTCAGCCAATCCAGCAAGGAACCTGGGCGCATCCAGATATTGCGATCGAATTTGCCCGATGGTGTAGCCCCAAGTTTGCTCTTTGGTGCAATCGGCAAATTCGACATTTGCTGGAATATGGAGAGGTCAACTTGCATTACAGCGAGTGGAGTCCTGCAAAGCAAGGTGCCGGGATGTTGCGAAACCGGGAAGACCTTGAAGACTTGTACGGCAAGCGCGGAGATTAAGCTCCTGGGAAAATACGCGAAACAAGTTTTTCTCTAAAACACAACCAGGAAAAAGCCTTACTGGAAAAGGATTTCAGCGAAAGAAGTGGCTTTCTTTACAACCAGGGCAGGTGTGATTGGCTACCCTTGTCGAAAGACAAGTGGCACGCGTTTCAAATCCTTGCAGGCGTTAGATTTCAATGAAAAAGTTAAAGTTTTGGCACGCGTTACAAAAGAGAGGATGTTTATGAAAGTCGGAGATTTGGTAACCCTAGTACCTGGCAAAGTCTTGACGATCGTCAGGATCTACGAAGTCATGCAGGGGCAAACATCAGAAGGAATTCCCATTATTGAGGAATGGGCAGAGTTGCGCGATCGCCAGGATAAGCCCTCCCACTGGAAAACTTCGATGCTGAAGCCAGTCTAAACAGCTCTCCAGATAGCAGCGGGAGCGGTATTGTTGGTTTGTGTTGCAGCACCACCTGGAAACGTTG
>JBOFSK010000083.1:0-1064 GCA_051651505.1 Aeromonas sp. | reverse complement strand
TCGATCAGCCTCTCCTCAGGGTACCACCCACAGACTAACGGCCAGACCGAGCGCAAAATTCAAGAAATTGGGCGATATCTCCGTACCTACTGCCACGAACATCAGGACGCCTGGAACCAGTATCTACCATGGGCAGAATACGCCCAGAACTCGTTGCGTCAGACAACTACCGGACTGACCCCGTTCCAGTGCTACCTGGGCTACCAACCGCCACTCTTCCCCTGGACAGGAGAGCTTTCAGAGGTACCCACGGTGGACTATTGGTTCCGGGAGAGTGAGAGGGTATGGGATTCAGCACACATCCATCTTCAGCGGGCAGTTCGGAGACACAAGGAGAATGCCGACGTCCGCCGCTCCGCTACTCCTCCATATCAACCTGGTGACAAAGTCTGGCTCTCTACCCGTGACATCCGTCTCCGACTGCCCTGCCGAAAGCTGAGTCCCCGTTACATCGGTCCATTTCCCATCTCCAAACAAATAAATGAAGTTACCTATGAACTCAAACTGCCAGAACATTATCGTATTTCACCCACCTTCCACGTCTCTTTACTGAAACCATTTATTGATCCTCTTCTCCCTTCCTCTACAGAACCCACGTTACCTCCTCCCCCCGAGGTCGATTCCACCGAAACCATCTTCGGAGTAAAAGAGATCCTCGACTCCCGACGGCGAGGCGGCCGACTACAATACCTCATGGACTGGGACGGGTACGGTCCAGAGGAACGCTCCTGGGTGGACACAGACGATGTGCTCGATCCCTCATTACTTACCGAGTTCCACGCAACCCATCCAGACCGACCCGCTCCCCGAGGACGTCAGGAGACGCCCGTGGGGGAGGGGGTACTGTCACGGAATCACCAGCCACGCTCAATACACCAACCTCACCCACACCATACGCACGCTCTCAATCACCAGCATACTGATTGGAATCACCTGCGGCCATTTACCTCTCCTCTATAAACAGTCACTCACCTCAGTCTTCGTTGACTGTTCACAAGGTTGCATGCGTTCGCAGCTCTGGATCTCTTACCTTCTCGTCTGTTTCCTCAGCTGGTCCCATACCC
>JBOFSK010000082.1:0-4396 GCA_051651505.1 Aeromonas sp. | reverse complement strand
ACTCGTAGTTGCCGATGCGCAGGATATCCTGACCGTCAGCGACCTCTTCGAATACCGTCTTCTTGTCATCCATACTGTCGCGGAACTGATCCACGGAAGCCAGCACCACGGTTTCACCTAGCGTGATGGCGCCGGAATCCGGCTGCTCCTGACCTGACATCATCCGGAACAGGGTCGACTTACCGGCACCGTTCGGGCCGATGATGCCGACGATGGCTCCTTTTGGAATGGCAAACGACAGATCGTCGATCAACACCCGATCACCGTAGGATTTGCGCAGGTTGGCCACTTCCACCACCTTGTCGCCAAGGCGCGGTCCGGGCGGAATGAACAGCTCGTTGGTCTCGTTGCGCTTCTGGTAGTCGTTGGTGTTGAGCTCTTCAAAGCGAGCCATACGGGCCTTGGACTTGGCCTGACGGCCTTTCGGGTTTTGACGCACCCACTCCAGCTCTTTCTCGATGGACTTGCGACGGGCCGCTTCGGAACTTGCTTCCTGCGCCAGACGGGCGTCTTTTTGCTCCAGCCAGGAGGAGTAGTTGCCTTCCCACGGGATACCCTCGCCGCGGTCCAGCTCCAGGATCCAGCCTGCCACGTTGTCGAGGAAGTAACGGTCGTGGGTGATGGCCACGACTGTGCCTTCGTAGTCGTGCAGGAAGCGCTCCAGCCAGGCCACGGATTCCGCATCCAGGTGGTTGGTCGGTTCGTCCAGCAGCAGCATGTCCGGCTTTTCCAGCAGCAGACGGCACAGCGCCACCCGGCGGCGCTCACCACCGGAGAGGTGCTGGATCTTGGCGTCCCAGGCTGGCAGGCGCAGGGCATCGGCCGCTCGCTCCAGCTGGTTCTCCATGTTGTGGCCGCCCTGGGCCTGGATGATGGCTTCCAGCTCGCCCTGTTCGCGGGCCAGCTTGTCAAAATCCGCATCCGGTTCGGCATAGGCCGCATAGACCTCGTCGAGGCGGGCCATGGCGCGTTTTACTTCGCCGATCGCCTCTTCAACCGCTTCGCGCACGGTCTGCTCGGGATCCAGCTTTGGCTCCTGGGGCAGGTAGCCAATCTTGATGCCGGGTTGCGGACGGGCTTCCCCTTCGATATCGGTGTCGATGCCTGCCATGATGCGCAGCAGGGTGGACTTACCCGCGCCATTGAGACCCAGCACGCCGATCTTGGCGCCCGGGAAGAAGCTCAAGGAGATGTTCTTGAGGATATGACGCTTGGGTGGCACAACTTTGCCGACCCTGTTCATGGTGTAAATAAATTGAGCCATTGGCTAATTCTCTTCTTTTTCAGCACGTTAACATTTGGATACTAACAGGCTGAGGTCTGTGGTGGGGCCAGGTTGACTTGCCGTCAACCCGGTTCCAAAAAACCGTTGAATTGTAAACCAATGAAAGAAGGAGGGTAAAGGTATCCCGGGTGGCTCAATTATGGCCTGCCCAGTGCCTGCGATCTTCGCTGTTCAGGGGGCGGGTGGCCGGCGAAATAGAGCACCCGTTTCACATACTCTTGGGTTTCGTTATAGGGCGGGATCCCGCCATAGCGCGCCACTGCATTTTCCCCTGCGTTATAAGCGGCAGAGATCAGCACCCAGTCACCCTCGAAGCGGCGATCCAGCCACTTGAGATAGGTGACGCCCCCCTTGATGTTCTGGGCCGGATCGAACGGGTGTGTCACGCCGAACCGTTGCTGGGTTTCGGGAATGAGTTGCATCAGCCCTTGGGCATTTTTTGGTGAAACCGCCTGGCTGTTGAGGTTGGATTCGGCGATGGCGATTGCCAGCACCAGGCGGGCATCGACCTGATGGTGCTTGGCGGCATGGCGCAGCATGGCCGCCAGCTTCTGCTTGGCCGGTGATTGGCGGGCCAGCCAGGTGTCGACATTGAACGGGGTAGTGGGGAGCTGGGCCAGATAACTGCCCTGACCGCCACGGATCCCGATACCGCACTGATCCCCCATAGGGCCATTGCCAATCTTGCCATTGTAGTAGCGTGCCGCCTGCTGGTTGCCAAGGCGCATCGCCATAGCAAGGTAGCTGTTGGCCAGTTTGGGGTTACGGACCGAGGTCGGGCCGGTCGCGAGTAGTCGGCCAATTCGAAAGTACCCCTCTGGGTTGCCGGTGCTGGCGGCGACACAGTAAAGGGCGATAGCCTTTTGCAGCTGGCCGCTATGCTGGGCACTCTGACCTTGCTTGAGCGCATTCAGTGCTTTGGGGGCCTGTCTGAAATTCGTGCCCTGGGTCATCCCATGGGCAGATCCGGCCCATAGCAACAGCACGCCAAGTAGTAACAGCAGTCGCTGGTCGCAGATTTTTTCCATCTCACATCTCCCACCTGAGTAGCAAAGATATAGGGGAAGATGGCGGCTATCGCCATCTTTGCTGCGGCAGTCTTGGGGGTGGAGCTCTGCCAATGACTGCATGCAATGGGTGAAAGATCGGTCACCATCGGGGCTTAGCTACCCCCCCTAGTCACGAGAGCCACGGCGCCAATGTTGGGGGCTGCTGCATCTTGGTGCAGCGGGTGTCAATGCCAGATGACAGGCACCAGAATGGGGCGTAGCGTGAGGCGGTTGTGATCCTTTTCACAAAAAATAGACTGACTCGGCGGGTCGGCTCTGCAAATGGAATTTGCTGCTGCCGCGCAGCGCAAGACACAGGCTCTTTATTTGGTGGATACCGATTATGGATAACCCTTTAATACACACGACCCATCCTTTTTATGAGGATGTGCTGGCCATGTTGACGGCGGCCGGCTTTGTTTCCCTCGGCATCTTTTTGTTTCATCAGGTTGGCCTGCTCACCGGCGGCACCGCTGGGCTGGCGTTATTGCTGCAACAGGTGACCGGTATCAGCTTCGGCTTGCTGTTTTTTGGTATCAATCTGCCTTTTTACGCATTGGCATGGTTACGGATGGGGCCCCGTTTTACCTTTAATACCTTTGTGTCAGTGGCAGCGGTCTCCTTTATGACGGATCACCTCAACGGCGTGCTGCAAATTGGTAAGATAGCGCCCCTTTACGCCGCGCTGATCGGCGGTGCCTTGATTGGCATGGGGTTGCTTATCATGTTTCGTCACAAGTCGAGTCTGGGGGGCTTTGGCATTCTGGCACTCTTCATCCAGGATCGGTTCGGCATTCGGGCGGGAAAGCTACAAATGGGGCTAGATTGCGCCATTATCATCATCTCTTTTTTGGTGGTACCACCCTGGGTTCTGCTGCTCTCCATCGTGGCGGCGATTTTCTGTAATCTATTGTTGACGCTTAACCACAAGCCGGGCCGCTACCAGATTGCCTGATGGGTGGCGGCAGTGACTCAAGAATACAAGCGTGACCCGATAGCACGAGGCGGCCAGATGGCCGCCTCGTCGGTTACGCCTTTTGGGCCCCTGTGAACATTAGCTTGCCCGCTCCAGCTCCGGGTTGCCATTGGCTGCCAACGGGGTATGGCAGGCCACCAGATGATGGGTGTTGCCTCTGGCCTCTAGTGCTGGCGCTGAGCCTTTGCAGTGCTCGGTGGCATAAGGGCAGCGCTGGTGGAAGTGGCAGCCGCTTGGCGGCGAGATGGGGGAGGGCACATCGCCGGTCAGCAGAATGCGCTGGCTGCGCCTGCGTGGATCCGGCACCGGAATGGCGGAGATCAGCGCCTGGGTATAGGGGTGGCGCGGCGCCAGATAGAGCGACTGGGCATCCGCCAGCTCGACGATCCGTCCCAGATACATCACCGCGATGCGATCCGAGATGTGTTTGACCACCGACAGATCGTGGGCGATGAAGATGATGGAGAGGTTCATCTCCCGCTGCAGGCTGAGCAGCAGGTTGATGATCTGGGACTGCACCGAGACATCGAGGGCCGAGACCGCCTCGTCGCATACCAGCAGCTTGGGCTTGAGGGCGATGGCACGGGCGATGCCGATGCGCTGGCGCTGACCGCCGGAAAACTCGTGGGGGTAGCGATCCACCGCACTGCCCGGCAGGCCCACTTTCGCCAGCAGCTCCTGCACCCAGCCGCGCCGCTGCTCAGTGTTGCCTTTTCCGTGGATGATAAAGGGCTCCTCCAAAATCTGGCCCACGGTGTGGCGGCTGTTGAGGGATTCTGCAGGATCCTGAAACACCATCTGCATCTCCTGACGCAGGGAGCGCATTTCCTTCGGGCTGAGGGCGGTGATATCGCGCCCCTCGAAGGTGATGGTGCCCGCGGTCGGCTCGAACAGCTTGAGCAGGCTGCGCCCGAGGGTGGACTTGCCACAGCCCGACTCTCCCACCAGCCCCAGCGTCTCCCCCTGTTTCAGGTCGAAGCTGATGCGATCCACCGCGTGAACCGTATATTGCTTGCGCAGGAACCCGCCGCCCAGCCGGAAGTGCTGTTTCAGATCCCTGACCGATAACAGAGTGCTCATACGGTC
>JBOFSK010000081.1:0-14773 GCA_051651505.1 Aeromonas sp. | reverse complement strand
CGCAGCATCTGCTGCCAGCGTTTAGGTATCAGCAACGGACCCAAGCCTTCAAACAGCAACAGCAACCCCAATCCTGTTAGCACAGATGTCAGCACCTTGCCTCCTTACCTCAAGAACCACTCATTAACCACAGATGGTTTTCACACGTAAAAAAAAGGGCCTGATAAATCAGACCCTTTTCAATAATTGCCTCCCGGTTTTACTTACTTGGCACCTTGAGGAGACTTGAGATAACGGAAGAATTCGCTATCCGGTTTCAGTACCATCAGATCGCTGCCACCGGCGAAGCTCTTGCGATACGCCTCCATGCTCCGCACAAAGCTGAAAAACTCGGGGTCTTTCTTGTAGCTGTCGGCATAGATCTTGGCGGCTTCAGCATCCCCTTCACCACGCAGCTGGCGCGCATTACGCTCGGCATCTGCGATCATGACGGTGACCTTACGGTCAATGTCGGCCCGCAGGATTTCAGCCTGCTCACGACCTTGCGAACGATGCTCACGGGCGACCGCATTACGTTCGGCCCGCATCCGTTGATAAATGGAGCTGGAAACTTCCACCGGCAGGTTGATCTGCTTGATCCGCACATCAACCACCTTGATGCCCAGCTCAGAAGAGCGCGCCATCTTCATCAGCGCATCTTCCATCACGGTACTGCGCTCACCGGAGACGATGTCTTTAATGGTGCGGTTACCGATCTCTGAACGCAGGCCGTTGTTGATTTTACGCTTGAGCAGATCTTCAGCCTGCAGCTTGTTACCACCGCCGGTAGCCAGGTAGTAGCGAGAAAAGTCTTCAATCTTCCACTTCACATAGGAGTCGATGATCAAATCTTTCTTCTCGGACGTGACGAAGCGGTCAGCCTGACTGTCGATAGTCTGGATTCGCGCATCCATCTTACGCACCTGATCGATAAAGGGGACCTTGAAGTGTAGACCCGGCTCATAGAGCCGCGCATCACCAGACTCAACCCGCTTCACCTTACCAAACTGTACCACTATCCCTTTCTGCCCTTCATTCACCACAAACAAAGAGGAGAAGCAGAACATGGCGGCGACAGCGATGACACCAATAGCTATCTTTTTCATCTATTAGTTTCTCCCTGCGCTAAAACGATCGCCACCACGCAGCGGCGTCGGTGTGGAGTTGGCACCGTCATTGGTGACGGGGGCCACATCAATCGCCGGGGCCGCACTGACAGAACGTGCCGGTGAGACAGCGTTAGCTTGGCCAGATAATTTATCTAAAGGCAGATAAATCATGCTGTTGTTACCCGCTGGCATATCAACCAACACCTTGTTGGCCTGCTGATAAAGCTCTTCCATCGTTTCCAGATAGATACGCTCACGAGTCAGATCCGGAGCAGCCTGATACTGGGGCAACAACTCGTTGAAACGCGCGACTTCACCGGTGGCTTTTAGCACAATCTGCGATTTGTAACCTTCCGCTTCTTGCTCCAGACGCTTGACCGTACCACGCGCTTTTGGCTCAACTTCACGCGCATAGGCTTCTGCTTCACGGATAAAGCGCTGCTCATCTTCTTGGGCGGAGATGGCGTCATCAAAGGCGTCTTTCACCTCTTCTGGCGGACGAGCCGGCAAGAAGTTGACATCGACAATCTGCAATCCCATCTGATAGGGGGCGACAATAGTCTCAATGCCATCCCAGGTTTCGCGACGAACTTGCTCACGACCCGTGGTCAAAATATCGTCCATGCGAGTATGACCAACGACATAGCGCAATGAGCTGTCAGTGGCCTGACCCAAACTCTCTTCAGCATTGGTCACGCTAAACAGATACTGCTCCGGATTGACGACACGGTATTGCACGTCCATCTCGACCCGTACCACGTTTTCATCCTGAGTCAGCATAAAACCGGACGCAGGCAGCGAACGCACGGACTCGACATCGACGGGGATCACCTGATCGATAAAGGTCGGCTTCCAACGCAAGCCAGGCTCTACGTTATGCGAGTACTCGCCAAAACGCAGAATGACCCCTCGCTCAGCTTCGCGAATGGTATAAAAGCCGCTAACGACCCACACCACCACAGCAACCACTAATGCGATAGATAGGCCAAAACGCCCCATTTCACCACCAGACTTGCCACTGCCCAGCAAACCACCAAAACGGCTGGTCACCTTACGCAGCATTTCATCCAGATCAGGGGGGCCCTGAGTCTTGCCGTTATTCCCCCAAGGGTCACGGTCTTTGCCGTTATTTCCAGGCTCATTCCAAGCCATCAGCGTCTCCATTAATACATGCAGATGGATATCATCTCTATCTGACCATCAGTCATGGATGAAGCGATTGAGCATTCATCGTCATTGACCAATTAATGTCTGATAAAGCGTTGTAAACTCTCACCTTCTAACTTCATGAGGCGGTTCCAGTCGGCCACTTGCAAACGGACCTCCAGTAAAAAATCCCCCTCCTCACTGAAGCCTTCCTGCTCAATCCCTTTCAGCTGATAGAGTGCACTGCGCAATCTCGCGGCAGAAGGGGGCAACTGCAGGGTGTGATGCACCATGGTGCCAGCCAGCAATTCAGTCAGTGCCATAAACAGGTATTCACAGCCTTCACCGGTCTGAGCCGATAACCAGACACGCACCGGGCGCCCCTCGTCATTACGTTCCAGACCCGCCGGGCGATCCGCCAACTTGTCGATCTTGTTACAGATCATCAGCTGAGGGCGGTCATCCGCGTCGATTTCGGCCAGCACCTGCTGCACGGCATCGATATTTTCCTGCATCTGTTCATCAGCACAGTCCACCACATGCAGCAACAGATCCGCTTCGCGGGTCTCCTGCAGGGTCGCTTTAAAGGCCGCAACCAGATCATGAGGCAAGTGTCGAATAAATCCAACTGTATCTGCCAAAATCACATCGCCTACATCCCGGATCACCAGTTTACGCAGGGTGGGATCCAAAGTTGCGAACAACTGATCGGCAGCATACACGCTGGCAGCTGTAAGTTGGTTGAACAAAGTGGATTTTCCGGCGTTGGTGTAACCCACCAGTGACACCGTCGGCACTTCGTTGCGGTTACGGGCCCGGCGCCCTTGCTCCCGCTGCTTGGCCACCTTGTCGAGCCGCCGCAAAATCGCCTTGATCCGTTCCCGCAGCAACCGTCGGTCAGTTTCAAGCTGGGTTTCACCAGGGCCGCGCAGACCAATCCCGCCTTTTTGTCGCTCAAGGTGAGTCCAGCCTCGCACCAGGCGAGTAGAGAGATGGCGCAACTGAGCAAGTTCGACCTGCAGTTTGCCTTCGTGGGTACGGGCGCGCTGGGCAAAAATATCGAGGATCAAGCCCGTTCGATCGACCACCCGACACTGGAACAAACGTTCCAGGTTACGCTCCTGAGCGGGAGTCAGACCATGATTGAAGATCACCACATCGGCACCGAGCATCTGTACTTGGTAGGCAATCTCTTCAGCCTTGCCACTGCCGACAAATAGCTTGGCACTGGGGGCGCTGCGACTGGTGGTCACCACTCCTAGCGTGTTAACGCCAGCAGAGCTCACCAACATCTTCAGCTCTTCCAGATCCTCTCGCTCACCCTCATCACTGAAGTTGACATGCACCAGAACGGCTTGTTCACCAGCTTCATAACGATCAAACAAGCGCTTGCTCCTTAAGTAGCATCACGATGAATCTCCATTGGCTAGTCGACTCACCTTGGGGTATCACGCTTCGGCTTCACCCTGGGTATCCGCTGCGTTATCGGCGATTGGCTGGTGATGATTAACGGCGCGAGCGGGGACCACAGTCGAGATAGCGTGCTTGTACACCATCTGACTCACGGTATTTTTCAGCAGGATGACGAACTGATCGAAAGACTCGATCTGACCTTGCAGTTTGATGCCGTTCACCAAATAGATGGAAACAGGAATTCGCTCACGGCGCAGCGCATTCAAAAACGGGTCCTGTAGAGATTGCCCCTTAGCCATTGTTATTTTCCTTATAGTTTGTTGTTTTTAAACACTGGATATCAATATAACAACCTGATTATACAGACAGTGTCAAGCCGCACCAGTGCAAGCAAGCACCCGCTCGAGATTGCCAGACTCACCAGATTCCAACCAGGTCACCTCAGGCCAGCCACGCAGCCAGGTCATCTGCCGTTTTGCCAATTGCCGGGTGGCAACAATGCCGCGATAACGCATCTCATCATATTCCACCTCGCCGCAAAGATAATCCCACATTTGGCGATAACCGACACAGCGAATGGAGGGGAGATCCGGGTGCAGATCGCCGCGCGCCATCAGGGCACGCACCTCCTGCTCAAAACCCGCTTGCAACATCTGGTCGAAGCGCTGTTCGATCCGCTGATGGAGCACGGCGCGATCACTGGGAGCAATAGCAAACTGCTGTACTCGGTAAGGCAAGCCTTCACCCTGCACTTGCGTCAACTCGGTGAGGGTCTTGCCGCTGATGCGATAGACCTCAAGCGCCCGAGAAAGGCGCTGTGGATCATTGGGATGAATGCGGGCACCAGCTACCGGGTCGATGCGCACCAGCTCATCGTGCAGCGCCGGCCAACCAAGGCGGGCGGCCTCTTCCTCAATCCCGGCACGAATGGCGGGATCCGCAGCTGGCAACGGGGAGAGCCCCTCTAGCAGTGCCTTGAAATAAAGCATGGTGCCCCCTACTAGCAACGGGATGCGGCCGCGGTCAGCGATCTCTTTCATCTCCCGCAGGGCATCCTTGCAAAAATCGGCCGCCGAATAGCTCAGGGCTGGGTCAAGAATGTCGATCAACCGGTGCGGGGCCCGTGCCAGTTCATCGGCGGTCGGCTTGGCGGTACCAATGTCCATGCCGCGATAGATCAGTGCCGAATCGACACTGATGATGTCACAAGGCAACGCCTGGCATAGTGCAATGGCGAGATCCGTCTTGCCGGAGGCCGTCGGGCCCATTAAAAAAATTGCGGTCGGCAAGTCACTCACCATGTTCAAACTCCTCCAGCACGGTCGCTAACGCAAGCGGGCGCACCATGCGAATGTCTGCCAGTTGATCACTGAAATCGGTCACAAGTTCCGTCAGCAGCCGACTGGCAGTTGAAAAATCGTATATCTTCTCGCGGCTTATCCCCTGCTCCACCAGCCATTGGCATAATACTTCAGCCTGCTGACCAGCATCACTGTCAGATCCGCTCTCGATGAGTTGCAACAATTCGGGTAACAGGCGCACTAGATCGGTCTGGCGCAACAAGGCTGGCACCCGAGTCAGGATCATGGTGTCGCGACCGCCGCTTTTCAACTCCAGCCCCATCCGTTTGAGCAAACGTTCCTGCTCGCTCACCAGGGTGATTAAATTCTTCGGCAATTTGAAGGAGACCGGCAACAGCAGCGGCTGGGCAGCCAACCCCTGGCCCCAGCCATCCAGCAACCAGCTTCGCAACAGTACTCGCTCAGCCCGTACCAGCGACAGGAGCGCCAGCTGATTATCCCGCTCGATCAACAGATAGGCCTGTTGCACCAACGTCAGGGCACGCCATCCTCCCGGTTTGGGTTGCGCCACAGTGGCAGTGTGCTCGCAAGTCGTCGTCGCCGTGGCAATGGGCAGGGTCGAGAGCAGAGCTCCCATGCCACGCATGGCCTCCCGGCTCGGCGGCTCGGGCGGTTGATAGTTGCTGGCGCGCGCCGCCCCCCCTTCCCGCACCTGGGTAGGCGCCCGATAGCTGTGCTCGGCACCATACCAATTCGGCCGTGGCGCCTGACCGGGATACTCAGCCTGCGGACTGACCGGCAGTTCAACCTGGGTCTCGGCCAGCGGTTCATCCTGCTGGCCAGCGACACCACCTTCACGGCGCAGCGCGGTAAACAGGGCCTGAAAGATGAAATCGTGGACTAGCCGCGCCTGATGAAAGCGTACCTCGTGCTTGGCCGGGTGGACGTTGACATCTACCTGACGGGGATCCAGCTCGATATAGAGCACATAAGCAGCAAAGCGATCGGCGGGCAGCAGCTCGTCATAAGCCTGCCTGATAGCGTGGTTGATCAGCTTGTCGCGCATCATCCGGCCATTGACATAGGTATATTGCAGATCGTTCTGCGGTCTGGCCCCCGCAGGTAATGCCAGCCAGCCCCACAGCCGGACATCACTGTGCTCACTCTCTACCGCCAGCGCATGATGCATAAAGGGGGTACCGCAGACGGCGGCGAGGCGACGCTCCTGCTCCGCCACCGTATTGGCGGCCTTGTACTGGCGCACCACCTTGCCGTTGTGGCGCAGGATCAGGGTGGCATCGAAGCGGGAGAGGGCGATGCGCCGCACCAGCTCGTCGATATGGGCAAACTCGGTCTTTTCGCTGCGCATAAACTTGCGCCGCGCCGGGGTATTGAAGAAGAGATCCACCACCTCCACCGTGGTGCCCACCGGATGGGCCGCCGGCTTGATGGTGACACTCATCTCGCGCCCTTGCGCCTGAGCCTGCCAGGCTTCGGACTGCTCAGCGGTGCGGGAGGTAAAGGTCAGGCGGGAAACCGAGCTGATAGAGGCCAGCGCCTCGCCACGAAAGCCAAGGCTGTTGATCCCTTCCAGATCGTCCAGGGTAGCGACCTTGGAGGTGGCGTGGCGCGACAGCGCCAGCACCAGCTCATCCTTGCCAACACCACAGCCGTTATCGCGGATGCGGATAAGCTTGGCTCCCCCTTTATCGATGTCGATCTCGACCCGGTCGGCCCCCGCATCCAGACTGTTTTCTACCAGCTCTTTCACCACGGAAGAGGGCCGTTCCACCACCTCCCCCGCAGCAATCTGGTTGGCCAGAATAGGCGGCAAAATACGGATCGCCATCACTTACTCCTGAATTTCAATCTTGCAAGAGGGTCACGCCCCCTATCACTTGCAACAACATACCGATGGGTCTGAGATCCGGCGGTAAAATACCGGTCACCATCCGTGGCCCAACACCTCAGTTCTGCGGGATCTGGAGCACCTGCCCAACTTGGATATTCCGTGATTTGAGCTTGTTGATCTCCACCAACCGCGCCTGACTGATCCGGTGTTTCTCAGCAAGACGAGAGAGGCTCTCGCCACGCTTGACCACATGGCGGATCATCGCCGGGGGATTGCTGGCCCGTGTAGGGGAGGCACTATTGCCCCGCCCCTGCTGCGGGAGGTAAATAATCTGGCCAATCTGAATGTCGCGGCTGCGCAGCTGATTGATCTCCACCAAGCTGGCCTGGGTCACACCATGCCGTTCGGCCAGACGAGAGAGGCTCTCGCCCCGTTTCACTACATGGCGGATCATGGAGGCTTTGTCATAACCCCCGCGACTGGCGCTCTGTGGCGTCGTCCCTGAAGGTGCGACCGAGTAAGGCCTGATCACCCCGGCCCCGCTAGTACTGCTCACGCTACTCACTGGCGCACCGCTGTCGCGCGCGGTCGCAGCCATCTTGTTGGTCACCACCGGCTGCGATTGCACCTGTTGCGGCCTGCTGACCGGTTGCTTGCTCACGGTTGGCCGGCTGACAGTGGCTGACTGACTTCCCTGCCCTTTGCCGGTCAACATGGCGCCCTTGGTCGGGTGGGCGCGGTAGTAATTGCGGATCCCCTCAAACATGGCGCGGGCCAGCTGGTCCTGATAACTGGCGGTAGCCAGCAGCTTCTCTTCCCCATGGTTGGAGATGAACCCGGTTTCCACCAGCACCGAGGGAATATCCGGTGCTTTCAGTACCGCCAAACTGGCGTGCTCCGGCTCTTTTTTATGCAACCTGGCGACCTTGCCCATCGAACGCAGGATCTGGCGACTCACGTCGTAGCCCTCGGCACGGGACTTATCCATGGACAGATCAAGGAAGGTTTGCGCCAGATAGGGGTTGGGGTCGGATTCAGCCAACACCTTACCTACCCCACCCAGCAGTTCACCCTGTTTCTCCTGCTTTTCCAGCCAGCTGCCCATCTCGCGGTTGGCGCGGTTGGTCGACAAGACCCAAACTGAAGCGCCACGAGGCGTTGAGTTATGAAAACTGTCCGCATGCACCGACACCAGCAGATCAGCCTTGGCTTTGCGGGCAATCTCGGAGCGCTTGTTGAGATCGACAAAATAATCACCACGACGGGTCAGCACCGCCCGCATCCCCGGCTCGCGATCAATGAGCGCCGCCAGCTTTTGGGATACCGCCAAGGTGACCCGCTTCTCATAAGTACGACGTGGCCCGATAGAGCCGGGGTCTTCGCCGCCATGGCCCGGGTCGATGGCAATCACCACGCCACGGTGCTTGCCACTCACCGGCACCGGTTGGGCTGCGGCAGCGGATCGCTTCTCTTCATAAGGCAGATCGATGACTAACCGGTGACCATAAGGCCCTGCAGGCGCCAATGGAAAGACCACCGGCTTGATGGTGGCACTGAGATCCAGTACCAGCCGCAAAGCCCCTTGCTCCAGCGGCGTGCTCTGGCGAACCTTACGCACCAGTTCGCTGTTGTTCTCGACGCGGGCCAAATTGGCGGCGTTGCTCGTCCCTTTCAGGTCGATCACCAACCGATCCGGGCCGTTCAAGGTGAAGTAGTTAAAGTTGGGGGCACTGCTCATGTCGAGCACCACCCGGGTGTTATCCGGTGATGGCCAAATTCGCACACTCTTGAGCTGATTGGCCCAAGCAGGTAACGCCATCAAAGAGAAAGCAAAAACAAGGATCAAACGCACGTAGATGACAACCGTTCCAGAATGGCTTCGCCAATAGCAGTATGGGCTGCTATCAGCACCTCACGCTGCTCACCGACATAAGTGAGGGTAATTTCAAGGTCGGGATCCGGCAGCCAGCCCTCACCCTTCTCGGGCCACTCCACCAGACAAAGGGTGTTGGCAGCGAAGTAGTCCCGAATCCCCATGAACTCCAGCTCTTCCGGATCAGCCAAACGATAGAGATCGAAATGGTAGACCTGCCAGCCCTCAAGCTCATAGGGTTCAACCAAGGTATACGTCGGGCTTTTAACCTTGCCCTGATGGCCAAGGCCCTGCACCCAACCACGGGTCAGGGTCGTTTTACCGGCGCCAAGGGTGCCATGCAAAAAAACGGTGGTTGCCTGCTGGCAGGCTTGTGCCAAACGACCACCCAGTGCCACTGTTGCTGCCTCGTCCGGCAGTGTCATCATCAACTGTTTTGCCATGTTCTTCTTGTTAACTTGTTATGGTGTCAGGATTAACCAGTTTGCGGATCAGGGGTAGCAGATCGGATGCCAGCATGCCCCGCTCACCGTCACTGGCGGCCAGATCGGCAGCCTCGCCATGGATCACAGCGCCCAGCCAGGTTGCCATGGTAGCAGACCAGCCCTGCGCCAAAAGGCCGGCAATGATACCAGATAACAGATCACCCATGCCGCCACTTGCCATGCCGGGATTACCTTCACAACACAGCGCGATCTGCTTGCCATCATAGATCAAGGTCCCCGCCCCTTTTAATAGCACCACGCCGCCATAGCGCCGCTGCAACGCCTGGACGGCGGCAAACCGGTCGGTTTCAATGTCGGCAATGGTACGCCCCAGCAGGCGCGCCGCCTCGCCGGGGTGGGGAGTCAGCACCCAATTATCCTGATGGCGGGGAGAGAGCGCCAGCCAATTCAATCCATCAGCGTCCAAAACCAGCGGCAGCCGATCAGTGAGATAACGGACCCACTGCGCCTGCCCCCACTCATGTTGACCCAGCCCCGGGCCAATGACCCGTACCTTGGCCCAGCACTCACTCCCCCTCGCCTCGGCCTCGGTCAGGCTCATCAGCTCCGCTTGATAGAGGCTCACTGGCGGGTGATCCGGATGCTGGCACACCCGCACCAATCCGGCCCCTGCTCGTAAACAGGCACGGGCAGCCAACACGATGGCCCCCTGCATACCGCAATCGCCCCCGACTAGCAGCACCTTACCATTGGCGCCCTTGTGCGATGAGGGCTGGCGCGGGGTAAGGTGCTCTTGCAGCAGCGGATAATCGATGCGCCAGGCAGCAGGCAACATAGCGCTATCCGGCGTCACCCCAAGAGGATCACAGTCGAGCTGGCCGACGCAATCCACCCCCTCGCCGGTGAGCAGCCCCTGTTTGATGCCGATAAAAGTGAGGGTACGGGTGGCCAGCACCCGCGCCCCCATGACACGGCCGGTATCGCCGTTAAGACCGGAGGGGAGATCCACCGCCAACACAGGCGCGGCCAACTCATTGATGGTTGCGACGATCTTTGTCAGTAACGGCGAGAGGGGGGTGTTTACGCCGATACCCAGCAAGGCATCGACCACCAGATCAGGTACGGGCAGTTGCGTTGCATCAACCTGCTCGGCCAACCGGACCCGGCCACCGACCGCCAGCCACTCATCGGCGGCTCGCCTGGCATCCCCCTTCAGCTGGTCAGCCGCTCTGGCGGCAATCACCACCACCTCGATACCCATCTGGCGGGCAAGGCGGGCCAACACGAAGCCATCACCGCCGTTATTGCCGGGGCCGACGAAGATCCACCAGCAACGGCTGTCGGGCCAATGCAGGGTGGCATAGGTGCGCAGCGCAACACCGGCTCGTTCCATCAGGGTATAGAGCGGTTGCCCCGTGCGCGTGGCCCAGTTGCGCTCCAGTGTGCGGATCTGTTCAGTCCGCCACAGCCCCTGTGGTAAACTGCCTTCCGGTTTTTTGCTTAACACATCCCTGATGACCTCGACCATGACGGCTCCCGATCCTTATTCACTGACCCTGCCCCACACGTACCAGCCAGGGCAAGCCATATGAGCACCCCCGCCATGCACCAGCTGGCCCACGATATCAAGCTCTGGGCACAGGAGCTAGGCTTTGACCAGATCGGGATCACAGACACCGACCTGGCGCTGGAAGAGCCCAGATTGCAGGCCTGGCTGGATGCCGGTTATCACGGCAGCATGGATTACATGGCACGGCACGGCATGATGCGGGCCCGCCCCCACGAACTGCTCGCAGGCACTGCACGGGTGTTGTCAGTGCGGATGAACTACCTGCCCCTGGACGCCGGTTTTGCCGCCACCTTGCGCGACCCGAGCCTCGGTTACATCAGCCGCTATGCCCTTGGGCGCGACTACCACAAGGTGCTGCGCAACCGGCTCAAACAGCTGGGAGATCGCATCGAAGCACGCTGCACCGAACTGCTTAAAGGCACCGCTGACACCCTGGGTGAGTGGCGCCCCTTCGTTGACTCCGCCCCCATTCTGGAACGCCCGCTGGCAGCCAAGGCCGGGCTTGGCTGGGTAGGCAAACACTCACTGCTGCTTAACGAATCGGCCGGTTCCTTCTTCTTTCTCGGTGAGCTGCTACTCAACCTGCCGCTACCGCTGGACCAGCCGGTGGAGAAGGCGCAGTGCGGCAAGTGCGTCGCCTGCATCAACATCTGCCCGACCGGGGCCATTGTCGCACCGTATGTGGTGGATGGCCGCCGCTGCATCTCCTACCTCACCATCGAGCATGATGGCCCGATCCCGGAAGAGCTCAGGCCCTTGCTGGGCAACCGCATCTACGGCTGTGATGACTGCCAGCTGATCTGCCCCTGGAATCGCTACGCCCAGGTCAGCCCAGAACCGGATTTCAGGGCTCGCTCCGCCCTGCACCACCCGCCTCTGCTGACGCTATGGCGCTGGAGCGAGCGCGATTTCCTCAAACAGACCGAGGGAAGCCCCATTCGCCGCATCGGCTACGCGCGCTGGCGCCGTAATCTGGCGGTAGCCCTTGGTAATGGTCCGGCAACGGCTGAGGTGATAGCCGCCCTGCAACTGGGGCTCACCACCGCTGAGCCCATGGTGGCTGAACATATCACCTGGGCACTGGCCACCTTGAGCCGCCGTCAAGATGATGAGAGCAAGAAAACCCGTTTGCTGATCCGCTGCATCGAAAAAGGGCTGCCGGATCATGGATAAGCCAGCTGCCCCTGGATGGACTGCCGCCCTTTCTCACCCACAACCGGCACGATTGCTATAACAAGCCCGGTGGGCAGGAACTCGACCCGCACTTGTACGCCGGTCGAGTTTGGCCAACAACTCATTTTAACAAGTGTTTACCCGCCATTTCCCACTATAAATTCGGCCATATGGCGTATATACGAAACGAGATATGGGTTTTGCCCTCTAGGCCGGTTGACCATCGGCCCACCCCATATTCCCGCTCATACTTTAGACGTCTAGACGTAAAAACATGCGTTGACACAGCCATCCAGACATCTTAGCATCATCTTCCATGATGGCAGAGTAACCCAGTGGAACCTCTGCCCAATTTACCCGCCTGTAGCGCCCTGTGCTGTAAGGCTGTGAGCACGGAAGAATCCATGATCAGGTTGAAGGATCTCAACAAAGTCTACGGCAGTGGCAGTGACGCCGTACACGCCCTGCGTGATGTCAGTCTGCATGTGCCCCAAGGCAAAATATTCGGGGTGATCGGTGCCTCCGGTGCCGGCAAAAGTACCCTTATTCGCTGTGTCAACCTGCTGGAGCGCCCGACAGAGGGCCAGGTGATGGTCGCGGGCCAAGATCTGGTCGCCCTGAGCGAGCGGGAGTTGACCCAGGCCCGCCGCCAGATCGGGATGATCTTCCAGCACTTCAACCTGCTCGCCTCCCGCACTGTATTTGCCAACATCGCCTTGCCGCTGGAGTTGGCAGGCTGGAGTAAAGAACAGATAACAAGCCGGGTCGAAGAGCTGTTGGCACTGGTCGGGCTGGAAGCCCGCGCCCACGCCTATCCGTCCGAGCTATCCGGCGGCCAGAAACAGCGGGTCGCCATCGCCCGGGCGCTGGCACCCGCCCCCAAGGTACTGCTGTGTGATGAGGCCACCTCGGCCCTCGACCCGCAGACTACCCGCTCGATCCTGACCCTGCTCAAGGAGATCAACGTCAAGCTGGGGCTCACTATCCTGCTGATCACCCACGAAATGGATGTGGTAAAGGGGATCTGTGATGAAGTGGCCATCATCAGCGACGGCCGCCTGATCGAGCAGGGCGAAGTGGCCTGGTTCTTCAGTAATGCCAAGACCCAGCTGGCCCGCGATTTTATTCACTCCACCATCCATCTGGCCGTGCCGCAGGAGTATCAGGATCGGATGAGCGCGGAGCGAGTAGCGGGCAGCTACCCGCTGGTGAAGCTGGGTTTTACCGGCAGCACGGTCGATACCCCGCTGATTTCCGAGGCGAGCCGCCGTTTTAACATCGACATCAGTATTTTGAGCGCGGATATCGAGTACGCCGGTGGCGTTAAATTCGGTTTTCTGCTGGCAGAGCTGTTCGGGGATGAAGCCCAGTGCGCGGCCACCCAGCAATTCTTGATCGATAACCACATTCAGCTGGAGGTAATGGGTTATGTCCGAAGCCATGATTAATCTGCTCATTATCGAGCTGGGCAACACCTTGCTGATGGTCGCAGGCTCAGCCCTGTTTGGCTGCCTGCTTGGCCTGCCACTCGGCGTGGCGCTGCACGTGACCAAGGCAGGTCAGATCCTGACCAATCCGTTGCTCAACCGCAGCCTCGGCATGGTGGTCAACGTGGGCCGCTCGGTGCCCTTTATCATCCTGCTGGTGGCCATCATCCCCCTCACCCGCTTGATTGTCGGCACCAGTATCGGTACGGTCGCCGCCATCGTGCCGCTCACCATCGGCGCGGTGCCCTTTATCGCAAGGCTGGTCGAAGGGGCCCTGATGGAGGTGCCGGACGGCCTGCTGGAAGCAGCCAAGGCGATGGGCGCCAAGCCGTTGCAAATCATCACCAAGGTGCTGCTGCCCGAGGCTCTGCCTGGCATCCTCAACAGCGTCACCATTACCCTTGTTACCCTGGTGAATTACTCGGCCATGGCCGGTGCCATCGGTGGCGGCGGGCTGGGCGATGTGGGTATTCGTTACGGTTATCAGCGCTTTGACCCCACCGTCATGCTGGTGACCGTGGTTATCCTGGTAGTACTGGTTCAACTCATCCAGAGCGCAGGTGAGCGCCTGGTTCACAAATATGATCATCGTTAATCGTCGATTTCTGACAGGAGGTTTTATGAAATTGAGCATCAAATCCGTGGCGGCAGCCTTGCTGGCTGGCTTGGTCCTGACCGCTTGTGGTCAAAAAGAAGAGAGCAAGGTGCTGAAAGTGGGTGCCATTGCTGGCCCTGAGACCGAGCTGGTGGAAGTGGCGGCCAAGGTCGCCAAAGAGAAATACGGTCTGGACGTTCAGATCGTCAACTTCTCTGACTATGTCACCCCGAACGTAGCGCTGAACGATGGCAGCATCGACGTCAACGCCTTCCAGCACAAACCTTATCTCGATGCGCAGGTACGTGATCGCAGCTTCAAGCTGGAACCAGTCGGCAACACCTTCGTCTACCCGATCGCCGGTTACTCCAAGAAGATCAAGGCGCTAAGCGAGCTGCAAGATGGCGCCCAGATCGCGGTACCAAATGATCCCACCAACCTGGGTCGCTCGCTGATCCTGCTGGCCAAACAGGGTCTGATCACCCTGAAGGATGGCGCCGGCCTGGAAGCGACTGTGCTGGATATCGCCAGCAACCCGCGCAACTTCAAAATCGTTGAGCTGGAAGCCGCCCAACTGCCCCGCTCACTGGAAGATGTGGATCTCTCCATCATCAACAACACCTTCGCCGGTCAGATTGGTCTGACCCAGGCCGAAGACGGCCTGTTTGTTGAAGATAAAGAGTCCCCCTACGTCAACCTGATCGTGGCGCGCAACGACAACAAGGATGACGAGCAGGTCAAACAGTTCGTCCAGGCCTATCAGACCGACGAGGTCTACAACAAAGGTGTCGAGTTGTTCAAAGGCGGCCTGGTGAAAGGTTGGTAATTG
>JBOFSK010000080.1:0-5993 GCA_051651505.1 Aeromonas sp. | reverse complement strand
GGGCCCCAGGAGCCGATGTAATCCACGTAGGCCTGACCATCCACATCATAGAGATAGGCGCCATCGGCGTGATCGATAAAGCGGGGCGTGCCGCCGACCCCATTGAAGGCGCGAACCGGTGAGTTGACGCCACCCGGAATGGTCTGGCGGGCCTGTTCAAACAGCTGATCTGATTTTGACATGGATCATCCTTAGTGGGATTTTGGGCGTCACACAAGGGATTGCAGCCGATTGAGACTCGGCAGGCCGGAGCATGAGGAGTATGCTTTGCGCTCTCGCCACCCGGACTCTCGGTCTGCACCCGTGACAAAATTAACGGGCCGACTATAGCAGAAAGCCCCAGCCCTGGGCAGCTGGGCAACGCGCCGGGTGATCCTGATCTCAGCGAGCTGACGATATGGTTTTTCTAAGTTGGTATAACACGATGGCGCAACAAACGTTCTCCTCCTCTGAATCAGGCCCTTCCCCTCGTGGTACCCGGTTGATCCGGCAAGATAAGATGCCCTTGCTGGTATTGCTGCTGGCGGCGCTGGTCGGCACCCTGGCCGGGCTGGTGTGTGGCCTGTTCGAATCAGGCGTCTACTGGCTGGCAGAGCAACGTATCACCTTGCTGACTGACCGCCCCTGGTGGCAGCTCGGTCTGCTGGGTTTTGGCTTTAGCGCCTTGCTCGGGTTGGTCGGTTACTTCCTCACTCATACCTTCGCCCCAGAAGCGGGGGGCTCTGGCATTCCCGAGATCGAAGGCGCCATGGATGATCTGCGGCCGGTGCGGTGGTGGCGTGTGCTGCCAGTCAAATTCTTCGGCGGCATCTGTACTCTCAGTTCCGGCATGGTGTTGGGACGGGAGGGGCCCTCGGTGCAGATCGGCGGCAACCTTGGCAAGATGGTGGCGGATATCTTCCGGTTACCCAAGGAGCATGGCCACGCCCTGCTGGCGGCGGGTGCCGCGGGTGGTCTGGCTGCTGCCTTCAATGCGCCGCTGGCGGGTATCCTGTTCGTAATGGAGGAGATGCGGCCACAGTTTCGTTACTCTTTTTTGGCCATCAAGGCGGTGGGGATCTCTGCTATTACAGCCACCCTGATGCTGCAAAATATGAAAGGGCAGGAGGCGGTGATTACTTTGCCTCATTACGATGCGCCAGCCCTCAAGGCGCTCTGGCTGTTCCTCTTGATGGGGGCCACGTTCGGGGTGCTGGGCTTTGTCTTCAACAAGCTAGTGCTGGCCTGTCAGGATGGTTATCTGGCGCTGCATCAGAACAAGCGTCACCGTTTTGTCGCCATCGGTATGCTGGTTGCAGGCACCTTTGGTGTGTTGTCGCTGCTTGTCCCCTCGGTGACCGGCGGCGGCACCGAGCTTATCCCCCACCTGATGGGGGATGAGTATGCGATGGCGACCTTGTTCCTGATCTTCTCGGTGCGACTGGTGGCGACCCTCATTTGCTTCTGCTCCGGTGCCCCGGGCGGAGTATTTGCGCCGACTCTGGCACTGGGTACCCTGTTTGGCGTGGTATTCGGTCATCTGTTTCATGCGGCGTTCCCCGAACTGGGCATCGAGCCCGGCGCCTTTGCGATTGCCGGGATGGGGGCGCTGTTTGCTGCCACGGTGCGAGCTCCCATCACGGGTATTGTGCTGGTCACCGAGATGACCGACAACTATCAACTGATCCTGCCGATGATGATCACCACGGTCGGTGCGACCTTGGTTGCCCAGTGGTTGGGTGGTCGCCCTATCTACTCCCAGATCCTGGAGCGAACGTTACGGCTTGCTGCGGCTCAAAAGCGGAGTGATGGCTGCGCCACAGCCAGTTAATTTTTATCCTGATCGCATTTGACCCTGATCCGAGCGGTATAGTGAAGGGAGAGGCGCGGCCGTAAATGGTGTGATAATGGGAAGAGGGGCTATGTCCAATCTATTGAAGTTATTGGTTGTGTTAGCCGTTGGTGGGCTTATCGGTTACTTTGCCGGTAACCGCCAAGAGCTGGCCCAGAGTAGTCTGTTGCTGGTGCAGCAGGAGACGCTGGCGCGCCAGGGCAAGGCCATCGGCCAGCTTAAGACCGAACTGGGGGTAAAAGATACCCAGCTGGCGACTCAGCAGGCAGCCTTTGAGCAGCTGCAGAATACCTTGAAGAGCCAAGAGGGGCAGGTACAGGAGCTCAAGCGCCAGCTGGCGTTTTTTGAGCGGATTATGCGCCCCACCGGCGAACAGGCGGGGGTGGTGATCGATAACCTGACCCTGCAGGAGACCAGCATTCCCGGTCGTTACCACTATCGTCTTGCTCTTACTCAGCCGTCCAAGAAGCGGGAGCTATTTCGTGGTCAGGTGCAGGTGCGGGTCGAGGGGAGCCTGGCCGACCAACCGAAGATCCTGACAGGCCGGGATCTGGGGATGAAGGTGAGCGAGTGGCGTTACACCCTGCGTTATTTCCAGCTGCTGGAAGGGAACTGGCAGTTGCCGGAGGGCTTTGTGCCAGATCGGATCCGCCTCACCATCAACAAGGATGGCAGCCAACCGGCCCAAGAGCTGCTGGTTGAGTGGGGGGAGGTAATCAAACCGCTGGTCGCCGCCCCACCCGCTCCGGTTCCTGCTGCCGGTTAAACGTGGTGAATACTTGAACTAAATGGTCGGGTATTGGATAATTTCGCGGTTTCCATGTTTGTGGATCTAATGGTTGTGAGGTCAGTAATGAGTGCAGTAGCAGAAGCCCCGTTGCCCATCCAGATGACGGATGCGGCGGCCAACAAGGTGAAGACCCTGATCACCGAAGAAGAGAACCCCGAGCTCAAGCTGCGGGTATACATCACGGGTGGGGGCTGCTCCGGTTTCCAGTATGGCTTTACCTTTGATGAGAAGATCAATGACGGGGATACCGTGGTGGAGAAAAATGACGTCACCATGGTCATTGATCCCATGAGCCTGCAATATCTGGTAGGCGGTAGTGTGGATTATATCGAGGGGTTGGAAGGCTCACGCTTCACCGTGACCAACCCCAATGCCACCACTACCTGTGGCTGTGGTTCCAGTTTTTCCATCTGATCCGGTTTTTCGGTCTGATGAAGCGGCTCTCGGTAACGAGGGCCGCTTTTTGTTTCAGGCGCCGGCAATGCCCCAAAAACATCATTATCGTTAAACAACAAAGGCGCCTTGATGGCGCCTTTGTTGTGTGTGGCTGCTGTTAGCGCGAGCTGGCGGCTGCCACCAGTGGCAGCCGGTTTACCCCTTTGCCTATATAGGCGAGAGACATGGTCACTATGATGCAAGTGAAGCTGAGCCACATGTAGGGCAGGTAATCGAGGGTGGCAACCCCCAGCACCCCGGCCATGAAGATGCCGTTGTCGCTCCAGGGCACCATGCCGCAGGTGAGGGTGCCGCCGAACTCGGCGTTGCGAGAGAGGTTCTTGCGCGCCAGTCCCAGTCGATCGTAGTTCTTGGCCATGATCTTGGGGGTCAGGATCAGCGACACATACATGGCTGAGCCAAACACGTTGGCCAAAAAAGCAGTGGCAATGGTGTGGCTGGTCAGGCTGCCGATGCTGTTGATGCGCTTCTCGAAGGCACTGGCAATCACTTCCAGAATACCCACTTTCTCCAGCAGGCCGCCAAAGCCCAAGCCGAAGATGATCACCGCCACCGAGCCCAGCATGGACGCCATGCCACCGCGACCCAGAATATTGTCGATAAAGTCGATGCCAGAGGTAATGGCAAACGGGCTATAAGCCGAGTGCATTGCCTTAATGGGATCCATATCCTGCAGGACGATGGCCCAGATCAGGCCCAGCAGGGCACCGAAGCTGATCACCGGAAAGGCGGGCTTGCGATTGGCCAACAGGCCCAGCACCAGTAATACCGGCACTATGGCCAGCGGGGTGATGTTGAACTGATTATCGAGCGCCGCCATCACCAGATTGACCTGCTCCAGACTCACATTGCCGGAATACTGCAAGCCCACCACGGTGAACAGCACAGCGGTAATTACATAGGAGATCAGGCTGATGGGCAACATCCCTTTGATGTGCTCCACCACGTCAACGTTGGACATGGTCGATGCCAGCACTACGGAGTCGGAGAGGGGTGACAGTTTGTCACCGAAATAGACGCCGGAGAGCACGGCACCGGCCACCAGTGGTGCAGGCACACCCAAGCTGTGGCCGATGCCCATCATGGCGATACCGGCGGTGGCGGCAGAGCCCCAAGAGGTGCCGGTGGCCAGTGAGGTCAGGGAGCAGATGATCAGGGTCGCCAGCAGGAAAATAGATGGATGGATCACCTTGAGGCCGAAGTAGATGATGCTGGGCACTATGCCGCCAGCGATCCAGGTGCCAACCAAGGCTCCGACGGAGATCAGAATAAGGATAGCGCCCATCCCTTTGGCAACGCCGTCAACGGCCGCCTGCTCCAGAGATTTGTAACTATGACCGAGCTTGATCCCAAGCCCCATGATGACAAACCAGGCGATGAATAGCGCTAGCTGGATGGGCAGATCGAGCACGCTGGTGAATGAAAAGGCCAGCGCCAGGAAAATAGTCAGACAGATGCACACCTGGACCATGCTTGGTAGGCGGGTGTGCTGTTGTTGGTTTTGCATAGATACGTCCTAAATTCTTGCTCGCCAAGGTCAGTCCCTCTCGTCCTGTGGATACACGTATCCCGAGGGGCCAACCCAAAAAGAGGCCGCAATCTACCACAAACCCTGTGGGAAAAAGCCCCATAAAATGGATAAAAAATCGCATTTTTTTGAATTAATAACAAAATAGTTGATTTAATAACCTGTTTTTAAGCGTATTACTGGCACAAGCGGTTGCACACCAGAGCCTCTTGTCGCATAGCTTGCACCCTCAGCAATTGAATATGATAATCATTATCGATTGTTGCTAGGGGGAGATACTATGCGCTGGATAGTGCGGGGGATCATGTTGCTGGTGGGGGTGGCCGTACTCACTTGGGATCAGGATAAAGCCTACGGCACCTGGAGTGCCGGTTTTCTGCTGGCCGCTTGGCTCATGCTTGAACCCAGATTGAGGCCAGCCTTGATCTTGCTGCCAGTGGCCGGGCTGACGGGCATTGCTACCTTGCTCTGGCAGCAACCCGGGTTATAAGGCTTTGGATGGAGCCCGCAGGACTTTGTGATGGGCGAGCGTAAGGGCATCGATAACCCCCTGCTTCATTTTGCTGCGGGTGGCATCACTTAGGAAGTAGAGCATGTCGACGTCGTGGCGAATGTAGTGGGGTGGAAGTTGATTAAGGGTCAAGCAGCAGAGGTCGGCCAGCTGGTCACCGGTGAGCTCGTGTTGTAATCCCTGTTGCTCAATCTCTTTGAGTACCAGATGTTCGTAAAAGTTGTGAATATCGGTATCCAGTATCATCTGCGCTTCCTTGGCGTGGTGATCAGAGGGTTCGCTAAAAATGATAGTGATAACAATGAATAAAAACAAAAGGCCCATCACTTTCGTGATGGGCCTTTTGCGTAATGAATGGTGCGAAGAGAGGGACTCGAACCCTCACATCCGTGGGACACTAACACCTGAAGCTAGCGCGTCTACCAATTCCGCCACCTTCGCACACTGAATTTTACCAGCTGGTTTTTAAATGCGGTTGGTGCGCATTGTTCTGTGTTTACATGTCAGAATCATGGTGCGAAGAGAGGGACTCGAACCCTCACACCCTAGGGGCACTAACACCTGAAGCTAGCGCGTCTACCAATTCCGCCACCTTCGCACATTGTATTACCAGTTTAGATTAACATGCTGTCTGGAGCAGCATGGTGCGAAGAGAGGGACTCGAACCCTCACACCCTAGGGGCACTAACACCTGAAGCTAGCGCGTCTACCAATTCCGCCACCTTCGCACATTCGGGTTTTCTAGTTGGATTTACATGCTGCTGAATCAGCATGGCAGTATTGGTGCGAAGAGAGGGACTCGAACCCTCACATCCGTGGGACACTAACACCTGAAGCTAGCGCGTCTACCAATTCCGCCACCTTCGCATCACTGCGG
>JBOFSK010000079.1:0-3036 GCA_051651505.1 Aeromonas sp. | reverse complement strand
TAGTCTTGCGGGCTTTTGAGCGCCTTGACCACATCCTCTTTGGGCTCCAGCTCCTTGACCTGATTGAAGATCTCCAGCTCCCCCTGCGAATTGATAGTGTAGGCATCGGCGTCCTGATAGCTGCCGCTGCCGGCGCTCTCGATGATGACCACCAGCTCGGGCTGTTGGTCGCCATTTAAATCGACCAGTTTCAGTGCTCGGATAAAGCCGTTGCGGGCCATCACCTTGCCATCTTGAAACTCATCCAGTGGAAACTCGGCGTTCTGGCCCGAATAGAGCCGCACGTCATAGCTGCCGATGGAGGCCGGTTCGCCTGCCCCCTGCGCCACCCGGATCACCTGCCCAGAGGGGAGGGTCAGTTGCTTGCTAAATCCCTGTTCGGCCTGGGCGGCCAGTGGCAGGGCCAGCAGCCCCACCATCATCAATACGCTGTTCATCTTGCGATCTCTTGCTTGCTATCCCTGAATGTGGGCCCCAGTGGGGCCATTGGTGATGTGATTACCAGATCTTCACCCGCTTCTGGGGCGGCAGATAGAGCTTGTCCCCGGGCTGGATATTGAATGCCTCGTAGAAGGCGGGCACGTTCGGAACCACGCCGTTGACCCGATACTCGGGGGGGGAGTGGGGGTCGGAGCGCAGCAGCATCTGCATCAGCTCGGGGCGATACATCCCCTTCCACACCTGTGCCCAGCCGAGGAAGAAGCGCTGTTCGCCGGTGAAACCATCCAGCACCGGCGCCTCCTTGCCATCCAGCGACAGCTGATAGGCCTTGTGGGCGATGGTGAGACCGCCCAGATCGCCGATGTTCTCCCCCAGAGTGAACTGACCGTTGACGAACTGGCCGTTGATGGGCTCGAAGCGGTTGTACTGGGCCACCAGACGGCTGGTACGGAAGCGGAACTCCTTGAGATCCTGCGGTGTCCACCAGTCGCGCATCATGCCGTCGCCGTCGGATTTGGCTCCCTGATCATCAAAACCATGACCCATCTCGTGGCCAATGACCCCGCCGATGGCGCCGTAGTTGACCGCATCATCGGCGGTCAGGTCGAAGAAGGGGGGCTGCAAAATGGCCGCCGGGAAGACGATCTCGTTGTTGCTCGGGTTGTAGTAGGCGTTCACAGTTTGCGGTGACATGTGCCATTCGTTGCGATCGACCGGCTTGCCGAGGCGGGCCAGATCATCGGCGTATTCAAATGCTTGCGAGCGCTGCAGGTTGCCCACCAGATCATCTGGTTTGATGGCGATGGCGCTGTAATCCTTCCACTTGTCGGGGTAGCCGATCTTGGGGCGGAACTTGGCTAGCTTCTCGAGGGCCTGCGCCTTGGTCTCGGGCGACATCCAGTCGAGCTCTTGGATGCTCTGGCCGTAGGCGGTGCGCAGGTTCTCTACCAGCTGCTCCATCCGCTCCTTGGCCGCTGGCGGGAAGTAACGGGCCACATAGAGCTGGCCGACCGCTTCACCCAGATGATCGTTCAATACCCCGAGCGCCCGCTCCCAGCTGGCCCGCTGTTTGGGCGTGCCGCTTAATGTGGTGCCGTAGAAGGCAAAATTGGCCCGGTCGGTTTCGCTGTCGAGATAGGGGGCGTAGTCGCTTAGCAACTGCCACTTAAGGTAGGCCTGCCAGTCGGCGATGGGGGTTTGGATCATCACCTGATCCAGCGCGCTCAGATAGCTCGGCTGGCCGATAATGAGCTCCGGCTGGCCAGCAATGCCCGCCGTAGCCAGATAGGCTTGCCAGTCAAGATGAGGGGCGAGCCGTGCCAGTTCGCTGGCGGGGCGCTTGTTGTAGTTCTTCTCCCGGTCTCGCAGGGCTACCTTGTCCCACTGGAGGGTGGCGAGCCGGGTTTCGAGGGCCACAATGCGCTTGGCTTTGCCGCTTGGGTCGGATTCCCCAAGGCGGCTTAGCATGGCAGCGATATGTTGCTGATACTGCTGGCGCAGGGCCTGACTGTCGGGATCTTGCTTGAGGTAGTAGTCCCGATCCGGCAACCCCAATCCCCCTTGGTAGAGGTAGACCCCATAGCGGTCGGGGGCTTTGGCATCGGCCCCGATCCCGATGCCAAAGGGCGCGCCGCCGCCCATGCGGCCGGATTGGGCAAAGGCGCGGGCCAGTGCGGCCTGATCACCAATCTGGTCGATGTCGGCCAGGGCTGGCGCGAGCGGGGTGAGTCCTTTGGCATCACGGCCAGCTTGATCCAGGTAGCTGGCGTAGAGATCGCGGATCTGCTGGGTCGGCGTGCCGCTGGCGGCATCTTCCTTTGCCAGCCCCTCGACCAGTACCCGCACATCGGCCAGAGACTTGTCCCGCAGCATATAGAAAGCGCCGTCAGCGGGGCGATCATCGGGGATCTTGGCGGTGGCGAGCCACTTGCCATTCACATAACGAAAGAAGTCATCGCCGGGTTTGACCTGGGTATCCATATTGGCCAGTGCCAGCCCAGCGTGTTTGGGGGATTCTTGTGGTGCCTGACTGCAGCCAGCCAACAGGGCCAGTCCAATCAGACCGGCCAGTATGCTTTTGTTATTGTTCATCTTGTTTGATTCCAATTCGGATTATTTGCTTCCCTGCCCATTTTCCTTGCTCTGGCTTGCTTATCAGCGCGGCGGGCTAGCCTCACTCTAGCAGCAGGGGGGCAGCTTGATAAGCCTGATTCTGCTAAGATCCGGCCGGTCTTTTTTGGGGAAGCCTATGATTTCTCATCTTTATTCTCGCTTTTGTCAGGCTATGCCAGCGCCGCAAGGTTCCACCGGTCTGCTGGTGGCTTTTAGCGGCGGCCTCGACTCGACCCTGCTGCTGGTGCTGGCGGCGCAGTATGCCCGCGAGCACGGCCTGCCACTTCGCGCCCTGCACGTACACCACGGTCTTAGCCCCCATGCGGATGAGTGGGTCGCGCACTGTGAAGCCGTCTGTCAGCAATTGGCGGTGGCGCTGCGGGTCGAGCGGGTGACCCTGGCCCGTGGCAATGGCGAGAGTCTGGAGGCGCAGGCCCGCAGCGCCCGTTACCAGCGACTGACAGCCTGGATGCGGGCGGGGGA
>JBOFSK010000078.1:0-10540 GCA_051651505.1 Aeromonas sp. | reverse complement strand
ATAGCCAGCTCCAGCCACTTGTCGGAGCCGAAAGCAGTTGTTTGCGGGCTAAAACGTTCGGTGTTAAGCACATCCAGATTGCGATGATCGATACCGGTCAGCTCGCGCAGGGTTTCGTAACTGTTGGCCAGCTCATTGTCTGCGTTGATCTCGTCGGCCAATGCCTGATCGCGGGACGCTTCTGCTTCATGGACATCGGTAATGGCGGTCAGGCCCACTTCGAAGCGCTGCTGGGTTTGCTCCAGTTGACGCTCTACCGCGACTTTGTTGGCTTTAATAAATTCCAGGGTATCCATCGCCTTGAGCACGTTGAAATAGGCTTGGGCGCTGCGCAGCATCAGATTTTGGACTTCGAGGTTATAAGCGACGTCAGACTGGGTCGCGCTCTTTTCAGTCAGATCCAGATTAATCCAGTTGCTGCGGCGGTAGATGGATTGATCCAGAGAGAGGTTGCCACTGGCGGTGGTGCCAGTCTGGGTATCACCCTGGTTTTGCAGGTAGTTCAGGCCCGCACCCAGATTGATTTGTGGTAGCAGTGCCGCGCGAGACTGATTGATCTTCTCGAAGGCTTGATCGCGAACGGCTTTGGACTGCAGCAACTGCGGATCTTTAAGCTGGGCTTGTTGATAGATGTCGAGCAGGTTTTCGGCCTGGGCACCGGCACTGACGCCCAGCAACACCATGACGGACAAAAGAGTTCTTTTCATAGATCGTTTTAACCTTATGTGTAACCCAAACAGGTTGCTGGAGAGCGCAAGTATTGTCACCGACCAAGCTTGATTGCAGCTTAATCACTCTACTATAAGCAAAATTTAATGCGAAGAGTCTCTGGTGCAGTAACGGGAACGTCAACAGCAGGAAGCAGTTTTCTCTTCGTGCGCCTAGCCAAATGGTCTGTGGCTGCTAAAATCCACCCCTTATTGCTAGGGTAAGATGAGTGAATGAACGTTCATTCATATTGCTCGGATTTTATGGCCAAACTGATACAAGTCAAGCTGACGGGAGTCATGGATGTCGCAGCAACCCTTGCCGCAAGATCGGCATTATGCCTTTGATGATGTGAAAATTTTAGAAAAATCATCAGGATACAATGGTTTTTTCAAGGTGAATGTCTATCGCTTACAGCACAGGTTATTTGCTGGCGGCTGGAATCAGCCGATAGAACGCGAGCTGTTCGAGCGCGGCCACGCGGGTGCCTTGCTGCCTTATGATCCGGTACGTGACCAAATTGTGCTGGTGGAGCAGTTTCGCATCGGTGCAATGGAAACCAGCACGACCCCCTGGTTGCTGGAGCTGGTAGCCGGCATCATCGATGAAGGTGAAACCGCCGAGGCGGTGGTGCGGCGTGAAGCGGTGGAAGAGGCAGGGATCGAGGTCGGACGCTGCGAACACGCTATCAGCTATATGGTGAGCCCGGGTGGCAGCACCGAACGGATCGAGGTCTATGTAGGTGAGGTCGATGCCAGCAAGGCGCAAGGGCTGCACGGTTTGGCAGAAGAGGGGGAAGATATCCGGGTGCATGTGGTCAGTCGCGAGCAAGCCTATGCCTGGCTCAAAGAGGGGCGCATTGACAACGCCGCCTCGGTTATTGCACTGCAGTGGCTGGCCCTCAACCACAGTGATGTGCGCGCCCGCTGGTTGGCGGACCGCTAAGGTGGCGTTGCCTTTGCAACAGCGCAAGCGCCATGTGCCTGATTTGATGGCCCTGCAACGCACTTGCGAGGTCAACTATATGGCGCTGATGAAACTGCTGCCAAAGGCAACGGAAGTGGGGGCGGTGCGCCGCTATCGGGTCGGCAACGACTTGCAATTTGAGCTCATGATTAGTGGTGAGAGCCGTTTTACCAGCCAGGTGATCCTGAGCCAGCATAATCCCGAATTGCCGGAATATCTGCAGGCACAAATAGAGATCCGTTTGTACCATGACGTGCGAATGGCGGAAGTGTGTGCCGCACAACAGATTTCCCGGTTGCAACCCAGTTATGATTATCCTAATAAAAAGATGCACCAGCGGGACGAAAAGGAGCAGGTTAATCTGTTTTTAGCCGAATGGCTGAAATTTTGTCTCAGGCATGGTACTAGCCCCATTAATATCTCAGGTTGAACAAAAAAAAGAAGCGTGATTTTGGAAACAGAGCTCCCCCAGGCGCAGGACGGCAGTGTGCGCCTGTTGCAAATTACCGATACCCATCTCTTTGCAAGTAGCGAAGGTAAACTGCTGGCTGTACGCACCGCAGAGAGTCTGGCCGCCGTACTGGAACAGGTGCAGACTAACCCGCATCCCTATGAGGCGATCCTGGCGACCGGTGATCTGTCGCAGGATCACAGTGCCGAGTCTTATCTGCGTTTTGCTGCCATGATGGCGCCCCTTGGCCGCCCTATCTACTGGTTGCCCGGTAATCACGACGATGGCCCGCTGATGACCGAATATCTTCATGCTGCCGGGATCAGTGAAGCCAAGCAGCTGGTCGGCGCTCATTGGCAGGTTATCTTGCTCGATACCCAGGTGCGGGGTAAGCCGCACGGGTTGTTGGGAGATCACCAGTTGGCCGAGCTGGATCGCGCCTTGCGCCAGTACCCCGATCGCCACGCCCTCATTACCCTGCACCATCAGGCGGTGCCGGTGGGCTGCGCCTGGCTGGATCAGCACAACCTCAAAAATGCCGATGATCTGTTTGCCGTGCTGGCCCGTCATCCGCAGCAGAAGACCATTTTGTTTGGCCATGTTCATCAGGAATTTGATGAGGTACACCAAGGGGTAAGGCTGATTGCCAGTCCCTCTACCTGTATTCAGTTCAAACCCCTGTGTGCGGGCTTTACGCTGGATGAGTCAGGCCCCGGCTGGCGTTACCTTACCTTGTATCCGGATGGTCGAGTCGCCAGTGAGGTGTGGCGGCTGCCGCTCGGGCAGTTTGTGCCAGACCCCAATGCTACCGGTTATTAAGGTGAGGAGTATGAAGTCAGTTCTTCTTTATCTGCACGGGTTCAACTCTTCCCCCGGCTCGGCCAAGGCACAGCAGATGGCGGCCTGGGTGGCTACTCACCGATCCGATATTGAGGTGATTATCCCGGCCCAGCCCAATACCCCGGCCGCCGCTTGGGCGGCGATCGAGCAGACCATCGCGGATCTGGTGGCCCGTTATGGCAACGGGTTCAAGCTCGGTGCCGTGGGTAGCTCCCTCGGTGGCTTTATGGCAACCCGGGTGAGTGAGCGATTTGGCTGCCGCGCCGCGCTGATCAACCCGGCGGTACGACCCCATGAGCTATTGTGCGATTACCTCGGCCCCCAGACCAATCCCTATACTGGCGAGCAGTACGATCTGCAGCCTGAGCATATCGAGGAGCTGCAAGCGCTGGCGGTGCCGGTGACGGCCCCCGATCGCCTCTGGGTCCTGCAACAGCAGGATGATGAGGTGCTTGACTATCGCAAGGCGCTGGATGAATACCGTTTTGCCCGTCTCTCGCTGGAGTGCGGCGGTAACCACGCCTTTGCGGCATTTGAACGTTATCCTGCCCAGATTGTTCGTTTTCTCGATCTGTAAATAATAGCGCGGCTCATGCTTGCAGATACCATAACGCCCGGCGAACCGGGCGTTATGGTACAGCTGAACAGGCGGTAACACGCGTCCCTTAGAAGTCGTGGTAGAGCGGCCAGCCGAGCAGGGGGTGGCGCAGACCGGCGCGCATCTCGACGTTGTCGAGCTTCTCCGGCGAGGCGTGCTCTTTTTGCAGCAGTTGGTACTGGCGCACAAAGCCCAAGGTATGCAGCAGATTGGCGACAAATCCCTTGCTGAGCTCCTGGCGCAGAACGGTGATCAGCTCGCCGGGCAGCTCCGCCAGCAGCAACGTCAGCTGGGTAGCCAGATAGTCGGTGTCGTACCACTCCTCTTTTAGCTCAATCTCCCGCGCCAGTTTGCGCTTGAGATCCTGCTTCACCTTCAGTGGGGCCGCGCCGCTGCCATTGCCACAGAGAATGCGATAGAGCAGGGCTTCAGCCAGCTTGTCTTCCATGGTCGGGTGGTCGTTGTCACAGGCGAAGAAGTGCTGATCAATCAGGCTCATCAGCCGGATCTTGTGATGCTCTGCCTGGGCTTTTTCGTACTCCTGCCACCCTTGCCACTCCTCCACATCGGGGGGGCTGGAGATCTTGTCCAGCAGGCGGGCATCTACCTCGCCATAGAGGCTGTTGCTGCCGGGCTGTTTGCTGCTGACCGAGATCAGCATTGACCAGCCTTTCTGGAACGGCTTGATGGGGCCTTCCGGCGCTTGCAGCAAGGCCAGTGCTTTGGCAAGGTCGCGCTGGGAGAGCTCCTGCAGGCCCAGGCTCACCACCCCGATCACGTCGTGGGCGGCCTGCTCCAGCAGGTGCATCTTGTACTTGTTGTAGTACTTGTCGGCAAATTTCAGGCTCATCAGTCCGGCCTTGCCCTTGATGGCGGCCAGCTGTTGATCACTCAAGCGTTCGTTTTCGCGGCCAAAGCGCAGTACCTGGGTGAGGAATGGGCCCTGATTGACATCGCGTATAACCAGTTGCATGACGGGGTCCTTTAATCCAGAAAGCTGAACATGTCGTCGACTTCGGCGTACTCGTCCTCGACCTTGTTCTTCTCTTTGGCTTGCATCACCAGCTCGCTGGCGAACTTGCTGATGATCCCTTCCCAGCTGGAGTGTTCATTGCGCAGCAGGGCCTTGATCGCCTTCTCTACCTCAGGGGTCAGCTCGCGGATCAACATCAACAGGCTGCGCGGATCATCGAGTGAGTAGTCGTGGGCATTTTCACTCTGCTGGCGATCGCTGTAGGAGAGCGCCTCTTCCAGATCTTCCTCTTCGGCGTGCAGTTGGTCGTGATAGCCCTCTTCATCGTCTATGCGTTCGCCGCGGTAGAATTCGATAAAGGGGATGGAGAGATAGAAAAGACCGGCCGGATCGTCGGCGATGCACTCCAGAATCTCAGTCTGCTTGGCTTCGCTGTCCTGGGTGCGGATCAGGTAGTTAAGGAAGTCGAAGGTATGCTGTTGCAGTTCGTCGGCGTTGTTCTTGATCGCCTCCTCCCAGTAGAGGGGCTGCTGACAGACGATGTCGCGGATCCGCTCCGGGGTCATCAGTTCGCAGATGATCGACGGGAATGACATATCATGCTGGCCATTGATCTGGGTCAGGGTGACGATATCAATCTGTTCAATGACTTCTGTCAGCTGGTCGTCAGACATGGTTTGGGCGATCAGCTCGAATTTCTCGCTGGCCTGTTTTGGCTCGATCACGGCCAGCTCTTTGATCTCGATGGCGGTAATTTCTATCAGACTGTTGTTCATGCGTTGCCCCAATTAGAAACGTACTTCGTCGTACATATCCTGATCGCCGTCGTCGTCACCATCACCGTTGTAATCGGCGTCGGCATCTTCCCCATATTCATCTTCGTCGTCACGCAACTCGTCGTCATCGGCACGGTGGCCACCGCGCGGCAGCGGGTTATCGAGCTGAAACAGCACGGCGCAGGCTTCGATCAGCTGATCTTCGCTCTGGGCCCGCACCGCTTTGACCAGCGGCAGGTCGGCATTATTAAACGCCACCGATACTTTGAATTCGTCCCATGAGGGTTGTACGCCGCTGGCGAGCCAGGTGATCCATTGCTGCTTGGCCTTGGGCGCAAACTGCACCCGACCATAGAGGGCCAGCGGCAGGTATTCGGGCATGAACTCCAGCATGCTCATGTCGGCCAGCAGCAGCGCCTTCATCTTGCCGGTGAACTGTTCCAGCGCCTTGGGCCGATCTTGATCCCGGTAGGATTCAATGTTCTCGCTGGCGTCGCTTATCAGCGCTTTAATCCGCGCCTGGTCCCATTTTTTTTGCATAGTCACTCTTTTGGCTGGTGCATCAGGGGTAGAACTGGTCCCACATATCCTGCATGGCAGCAGCGGGATCGGTCACGATGACGTTGTTGAAATCTTTGATAAAAGCGGCCCGTCGTTGCGGGTCTGACAGCACTTCATAGGCTTGCTTTACCTGGTGCAGCTTGCTGGCTGCCAGTTCTCGTTCTTCGTCGCTTGCCCCTAACAGCTTATCGGGGTGGTACTGGTTCGACAGCCGACGATAGGCCTTTTTGATGTCGTTTTCGTTGGCATTGGACTTGACGCCCAGTACCCGAAAGTAGTTGTTCATGGCAGATCCTGCATCACTGGCATCATAGGATTCACACTGCGAGTGCCTGAGGGTGGGGATTGGAAATTCAGGCACGACCAAAACCCGTCATTTTAACGGAAATACCCCCCCAATGCGATGAATAGGGCGACGAATTACGGGGGGTGGGATTAAGGGCTCTTCGTGGTGTGCTTATTGTTACCCGTTTTGTGGCCGGTCGGCCAGAACCGTCGTACTAGCATCAGTGGGAGAGTGGGAAAGAGTGTTGGAAAAGCGTGTAGGAAAACAGGTGAGGAAAAGAGAGCAAAAGAGTGACGAATAGCGTCAGGGAAAGGAGCAAGGCGGCAGCGCCAGAGTTGGGCTGCCGCGGCCAGGGTTACTCCTCCCAGAAGGAGGCGGAGGTATGGTAGATCATCTTCTTGCTCATTCCGCCATCGACCACCAGATTGGCGCCGTTGATAAAGTCGTTACGGGGATCGGCCAAAAAGAGGCAGGCGCGGGTGATGTCGTCGGGACGACCGACCCGGCCGCTCGGGTGCTGGCGGTGATCCGCTTCGGTCAGGGTGTGGTAATCCTCAGCCTGGATCCAGCCCGGACTGATGGCATTGACCGTGATGGGGGACTCGGCCAGCGAGTTGGCGAGGGACTGGGTGAGGGCCACCAGCGCCCCCTTGGAGGCGCCATAGGCATCCCAGCCTGCTTCGTTCTGCTGCCAGCGGGTGGAGGCAATATTGATGATACGGCCATAGGGTTGCCCACGGTTGGCCTGCACAAAGGCGCGGGCACAGAGCATGGCGCCACGCACATTGACCGTCATCACCTGATCGAACTGCGCTGCGCTCAGATCCTCAAAGCGGGTGTGGAACTTGCTGATGGCGCCGTTGTTGATCAGCAGATGGATGCCGCCGTGCTGGGCGTGCAGCTCGGTAAAGAGCCCCTCGATGGCCTGCTCGTCACGCAAGTCGAGGGGGTGGAAGTGGATCTCGGGATGGTCAAAAGAGTGAGGGGCCAGATCGGTGGCAATCACCCGATAGCCCGCCTCGGCCAGCCCGATACAGAGTTGGCGGCCAATCCCGCCAGCGGCGCCGGTGACCAGCGCAATATGGGGTTGGTGGGTCAGCGCGTTCATTGCGTCGCTCCGTTGCGAGCTCGCAGCACCTTGATCAGGGCCGACACCTCCTGCTGGCCAAAGCCTTGCGCTACCCCTTCTTCAAACAGATCGGCGGCAAAGCGCGGGAAGCGGCTGTCGATCCCGGCATCGGTGGCATGACCGGCCAGGCGGCTGATGGCGGCGCTCCAGGTTTTCAGGCTGGCGTAGGGCTGATCAAAATCGCCGCTCGCCAGCGTCTTGCCAAGGTGGGCCACATCGCCCCCCAAAATCGGCGACAGCTCGTTGAACTGGGCGCACACCTTGGCCACCGGCAACCCCTCTGCCTCGCAGATCAGGGCGCCATGCAGGGCACCGAGCAGACCCCCGGCAAAGTAGGCGGCAACGGCACAATCTTGCGCCGAGGCGGCACCCACAGCCTCGGCCACATGGTCGAGGGTGGGGGCGAGCAGGCGCAGCACTGGCTCAACTTCGTTAAAGACTGAGCTGGCCCCTGAGCAGATGATGCTGGAATCCGTGGTGCCGATCTGATCCGGGAAGCAGAGAATGGCGCCATCGAGATAACGGGCGCCGTGGGCGTGGCTCCAGCTCTCCAGTGCTCTGGCCCCCTGCGGGCTGCCGGTAGAAAGCTGCACCAGCAGCTTGCCCGCTACCGTGTTGCTCGCTTCGTCCAGCAACTGCTGGCTGACGGCGTAGTTATCGACACAGATCAGGGTGATATCGCTTGCGGCAATGGCCGCGCCAACCGAGGGCGCGAGTGTCGCACCCAGCGCCTGCAGCGGGGCCGCCTTGGCGGCGCTGCGATTCCAGACGGTGACCGGATGGCCCGCCTTGAGCAAAGTGGTGGCGAGGGCGGAGCCCATGGCCCCGAGGCCGATGACAGAGAGATGGTGCATGATGGCTCCTGGCTGTGCTGATAGACGATGATATAGGGAATTAAGATGCCTTGTGGCAGGTGAGCCACTATATTGCCCCCATGTCGCCGTGAAAAATGGCTTTTATGATTGTCTGGTATAGGTGAACTCTATGGATGTGCGAACCCTGCGGGCGTTTGTTGCTGTTTTTGAGGAGCGCAACATCACGGCGGCGGCCACCCGCCTCTTTATTACCCAGCCTACCCTCTCCACCACCATCAAGACGCTGGAGGAGGAACTGGGGGTGCCCCTGTTTGTCCGCTTGGCGCGCGGGGTGGAGGGGACCGAGGCGGCGCACCGGCTCTATCCAAGGGCCAAGCGGTTGATCGCCGATACCGACGCCCTCGCCCGCGAGTTTCGTGACTCCTCCCTCTGTCTGGCGCTGACGGTGGGGATTGAGGCGGATCTGGGCGATGGCGTGGTGGGGGCGCTGGTGCAAGGGGCGCTTGCCCATGAGGAGATCCTGCTGACCCTGGAAGAGGGCTGCTGTGGCGATGTGCGGCTGGGGTGCGAATCCCTGCGCTGTGGCGACGAGCTCTTTATCCCCCTGCTGGAGGAGGCGTTCGTGCTGGTGCTGCCGCCGGATCACCCGCTGGCGGGTAAGGGTGTGCTCACCCCGGCGGTGTTGGCGGGCCAGCCGTGGGTCACCTGCCCGCGCCACGACTCCCACCTGCGGCTGATCGCCATCCTCGGCAATCAGGCGCCGCTCTATCCACGGCGGGCAGGGTCGCTACGGTTGGCCGCCTCTATGGTGGCCGCCGGGGCAGGGATCGGCTGGCTGCCCCGCTCCCTCTGTCCGCCCGGTTGTGTTGTGGCCGAGTTGGCGGCATCGTCCTTCAAGCGGCGGGTGGGGCTCTGCTACTCCCCCGATGCGTTGCGTTCGGCGGCGGTGGTCGCCCTGCTGGAGCAAGTGCGCGGGATGCAGCTCCCCGCCTGATGTCGGCATAAATATGTCGGCATAAAAAAGGGCCATCCGGTTGGGATGGCCCTGTTGAGGGCAAGGATGCGGGTTTACGCAGCTAGAGCGACGCCCACCAGAGCCGCAACTGCAAGCCCCACTTCGAGCTCCAGCCGGTGGTGCTGCTCACCAGCTTGCCATCCTGGATGACCAGGAAAGTCGGGGTCGCTCCTACCTGCCACTGGGCGGCCAGCGCTCCCGACTCGTCGTTGTGGGTCGCAAAGGTGAGCCCCTTCTTGCTCATCCCCTTGCCTAACTGCTCCGAATTGCCGGAGCGCAGTGCCACCGTCAGCACGTTTTCACCCTCTTGCCAGAGCTGCTGCACCGTCGGGGTGGTGAAACGGCAGACCCCGCACCAGCTGGCCCAGTAGTAGACCAGCAGCGGCTTACCCTGACTTAAGGTAGCGAGATCCGTGCTGCTGCCATCCTGCAAGGTGACGGGGGTGTGCATGGCCCCTTCAGGCAGGGTCGGGCTGCGCCACAGATCTAGCAAGGTCGAGATGACCAGCGCCAGCAACAGCAGCCAGATCGCCTCCTTGCCCCAGCGTCGCCAGCGGGGTTGAGGATTGCGGGAGGTCATCCCTTACCCCTGCTTGGCCAGTTCGGCTTTCACTAACTGCTCCAGCTCCCCATAGGGGATGGCACCCGGCACCAGCTGGTTGCCAATCAGGGTTGCCGGGGTGCCCCGTACCCCCAAGAGGGTGCCGATACGCAGGCTGTTGCGTAGCTCTTCGGTTGCCTTGCCTTCCGGTTTGAGGGCCACATTGCCGGTGGCCGCCAGCGCCTTGTTGATGTCCGCCTCGGTCAGCATCCCCTGTTTGCTCATCAGCTTGTCGTGCAGGGCGAGGAAGCGGGCGGGATCCTGCTGCCACAGGGTCAGGCTGTATTGGGCTGCCTTGGCGGAGGTTTGGCCCTTGAACGGCAGCAGCTTGATCACCAGCCCCAGATCGTCCGGATAGGCTTTGAGCAGTTTGGTCAGCTGGGGATCGAGCTGCTTGCAGTAGGGGCAGTTGTAGTCGGTGAACAGCACCAGCGTCAGCTTGGGGTTTTTGGCGCCGAGGCGCGGGCTGGTGGCGCTGTTGAACAGCACATCCTTGTTGCCCTTGATGACGTTGCCAAGCTGCGCCTCTTGGGCCGCCGCGTTCTGCTTCTCCCAGGATTCGGCTGCCTCGTCGAGGATCTTGGGGTTGGCGATCAGGGTCTCGCGGATCAGCTCCTTGATGCGTGCCTCCTGCTCCGCAGTGAAGGGGGCGGCGTGCAGGGCCGGAGTCAGCAGTGCTGCAGAGAGGGAGGCAAGCAGGGTCAGGGCGCTCAGAGTCGGTTTCATGGGTACTCCTTAAAATCGGGTGGTGCCAGCCTGAAGCAGGCCAGCCTTGTGCAAGGTGGTCAGCAGCGCGTCCTTGTCGAGCAGGGGCGACAGCG
>JBOFSK010000077.1:0-7094 GCA_051651505.1 Aeromonas sp. | reverse complement strand
ACCGGCAATATGCTGGATCAGCAACACCTTGCCAGTGAGCGACTGGCTTTGCCACGGTTGGTGGCCGATATCCTTGCCATTCAGAACCAGCTCACCCTTGTCGCTGACATTGACCAGCGGTACCGGGTTGCCATCCTTGAAGTTGTGAGCAAAGACCAGAGCTGGCAGCAGCGCCAAACTAAGTACCAGATGTTTCATCCTGATGACACTCCATTTGTTATGTTATAACGAGTTTCGGATTGAGGGAATGGGCAAGCTTCATCCTAAATCGATTGAGTCTGTTTAGAAAGTGTTAAATAAGATCGCAATTCAGAAACGTCGGCGCCCCGCCAGTCAGGAGGTTGGCTGGCAAGGGCGGCTAGGATGGCATGACATCGATAAAAATCAATGAATTGGATTCTGGTCTGAGGTGTCTGGGTCAGTAGAGCGACTCGCTGATGAGGGGGATCTTGGCCATGGTCATCTGCTGGGCCTGCAGGGATGAGCCGGTCAGCAACACATGGCGCTGGTTGTTGATCACCACCACATCACCGGGTATGCCACTGTCGGCCGAGATAGCCAGCCAGGCTGGTGAGACGCTGCCGCTGCTGATATCGGGATAGATGATGCTGAGCACATATTGGGGGGCCAGTTCGGCTAACAGGCTGGCCATCAACAGTGCTTTCTCGTCGCTATCGGCCTTGTTATTTTGCAGCGCCTGCAGTGGCAGGGCGAAGTGGTCCTGTTGCTCCGGCGCGGTGGGGATGGCGTTCAACCACTCCTGCAGCAGGCTGACGGTTGTGGTGAGATCCCGGGCGGCAAACTGCTGGGCCAGTGGCTTGAGATGACCCTTGAAGTGATAGAAGATCTGGGAGTAGTCGGGGCGCACACAAGGTAGTTTGCGATCGGCCGGATGGACGCAGGGCACCACTTTCATCTGGTAAAAGGCATCCTCCTGATACTGCTGGTAGGCTTGCCAGAACTGCAGCGACTCCATGCTGTTGTCGCGCAGCCTAAAAGCCTGTTCCAGATTGCGAAACTTGGTGGCGGTCTCGGGGCTGTTCTGGTTGATGCGATTGATGCTGTTGTAAAGTCGGGGGCTGATGTAGGCGTAGAGCGTCTCCAGTGGCTGAGTCAGGGCCGTGGTGAGCTGGGTCATTTCATGGTTGCTGGCGGCCATTACCTGATAGTCGGTGGTGAGCTGGAAGAGCTTGTATCGGCCATCGATGGATTGCCATTGCCACCTCATGCTGATCTGGTTGCTTGGCGCTGAGGCAGCAAGGGGGCCGTAGAGTGCGAGGCTGAGCCACAAACCGATTATCCACTTCATTGTGATGCGTCCTGCCGAGGGCTATCACTAACAACTAGGTGAGTCGACATCAGTTTGGTGATGTTTTTTATGTGATCTGGATAACAGATTGATGTGACTTTAAATTTAATTGTGAAATTAAGTCACCGAGGAGGGGAGATGAAGCGTTGGATGATGGTGCTGTGCGGGTTGCTCAGCCTGCCAGCTATCGCGGGTCAGGTGATCGTCAACCAAGGGCTGTCTGTTACAGATACCTTTGCCCTGCGCGATCAGTTGGCGCGTGAACACGAGTGGCAGGAGTGGCTGCGCTACCAGCAGGCTATCAAGTGGCTGGCGGTGCTGCCGGTCAACTGCGAGTTGCTGAGCCAGCCGGGCGGCGGCTATCGCTGTGGCGGTGATTACTATCGCCCCTACCAAAAAGATGGTCGTGAAATATACATTCAGGGTAATCCTGCCAACGATGCGGTCGGTCAGCTGCCGCATACACCGACAAAAAAGGCGCCATAGGCGCCTTTTTACAAACCGAGTGACGCTTACTTGGCCGCGTAACGCTCGGCAGAGGTGATGATCTCGGCTTCGGCTGCGGCCTTGTTGCCCCAACCTTCCACCTTGACCCATTTGCCCGCTTCCAGCTCTTTGTAGCGCTCGAAGAAGTGCTGGATCTGGGCTTTCAGCAGTTCCGGCAGATCGTTCACATCCTGGATATGGTCATACTGCTTGGTCAGCTTGGAGTGCGGCACGGCCACGATCTTGGCATCTTCGCCAGACTCGTCGGTCATCTTCAGCACGCCCACCGGGCGGCAGCGAATGACGGAGCCTGCCAGCAGCGGATAGGGGGTCGGGACCAGGACATCGACGGGGTCACCATCCAAAGAGAGGGTCGCGTTCACGTAGCCGTAGTTGCACGGATAGAACATCGGGGTAGACATGAAGCGATCGACGAAAATAGCGCCGCTGTCCTTGTCGACTTCGTATTTGATCGGGTCGGCATTTTGCGGGATTTCGATGATGACATAGATATCGTCGGGCAGGCTCTTGCCAGCCGGTACCAGGTTCAAGCTCATGATATTTCCTTTGTTGTTAGTATCAGGTTTGCAGGGCGACATTATAGCGATGTGATCTTAAATGACCATATATCAACAAGCTTTCAACCCGCACTCAACGATTGCCGCGCTTCGGGAACATCTGTGCTTATTTGCCCGCAAAGTGACAACCTTCGTCAGGTGGCTGAATGCGAACCAGACCTTGTCTCGCCAGCACTCTGGTGCTTGATGGGGGATCAATGGCGTGCCTGTGGGTCAGCTGGGTCGCTCTCATAAAGCTCGAGGGGCAAACCATCCGGGTCGGCGAAAAAGGTGAAGCGCTTGCCAGTCAGCTCATCGACCCGCACCGGCTCTACCGCCACCTGATGGGCCAGCAGGTGAGCGATGACCCGGTCGAGATCCTGGACCCGAAAAGCGAGATGGCGCAGGCCACAGGCTTCGGGGGTGGAGGGGCGCGCCGGAGGCGTGGGGAAGCTGAACAGTTCCAGCTGGCTTCCATCTGGCAGGGCCAGATCCAACTTCCAGGATTGGCGCGCCTCGCGCAGGGTTTCATTGATGATGGGGAGCCCTAGCACCTGGTGGTAGAAGTGGCGCGAGCGGTGGTAATCGCTGGCGATGATGGCCACATGGTGGATGGCGGCAAACAGTGGAAAGGTCATGGTGACTCCTTGTCAGCGAGCAGCGTAAAAAACGGGCAGCTTTTGCTGCCCGTATCCTGTGGTTAGTTGAAGAAGCCGCCGAACCAGTCATCTAGTGCGCTGGCGGGGGAATGGCTGTTAGCACTGGCGCTGGGACTGGCACTGGCACAACCGGCGGCAGAGCCCAGGGTGGCCGTCTTGGCGGGCACCTGCAGGCTGCCCGGGCAGCCACTCGCGACGCGGGTGCCGCTGGCGTGGGAGAAATTGGCCCAGCTAACCCCGTCTGGCATCTTCAGCCCCAGGCTGTTGACACCGCGCTGGCTCATGTAACCGCTAAAGAGCTGCAAGGCACCGCTGGCACCGGTCAGTCCGGCAGGGGTGTTATCGTCGCGGCCCACCCAGATACTGACCAGCTCGTTGTTGTCCATCCCGGCGAACCAGGAGTCGCGCAGCTCGTTGGTAGTCCCCGTTTTGGCCGCCATGGTGGCGCCAGGGAACTTGGCACTGAGCGCCCGCGCGGTGCCCTGGCTCACGGTCTTGGTCATGGCGAACAGGGTCAGCCAGCTTGCCTGTGGGTCGGTGGCTCGCTTAGCGGTTTGATTGTGCTGATAAAGCAGGGTGCCATCCCCCTTCACCACGGCCCGGATCGCCGATAGCGGTTGGGTCAGCCCCTGATTGGCGATGGGCAGATACATCTGGTTCACCTCCATCGGCGACAGTGCGACCGCCCCCAGTACCAGTGACGGGTAGGGTTTGATCTCCTGCTTGACCCCCAGCTGGTGCAGGGTATCCACCACTTTTTCCAGGCCGACCTGCAAACCGAGATTGACCGTTGGCACGTTAAGAGAGCTGGCGAGCGAATCCATCAGCGGCACGCTCTGGCGAAATTTGCGGTCGTAGTTTTGCGGTGTCCAGATTTGGCCATCCTGACCACGAATGCGGATCGGTTGGTCCTTGAGTGGGGTTGCCAGGGTCAGGCCGTTGGAGAGACCGGTCAGGTAGACCGCCGGTTTGACCAAGGAGCCAATTTGGCGGCGAGCATCCAGCGCCCGGTTGAAACCGGCGTAGCGGGGATCCCGGCCCCCGACCAGCGCGACCACTTCTCCTCTGTGCCAGTCGGAAACCACCATAGCGGCCTCCAGCTGTTTTTTGCCCCTGAGCTTCTCGATATCACGCAGGCCTGATGCGACGGCCTGTTCTGCAGCATGCTGGGCGATGGGATCCAGGCTGGTGAAGATCTTGAGGCCGGATTGCTTGAGGAGATCAGGGCCAAAACGGCTCTGAATTTCCCGTTTAAGCAGCCCCATAAACGCCGGGGTACGGCCATAGCTCATCTGGCCGCGAGTGATGATGCCAAGGGGCTGCTGACTGGCCAGATCATATTCGGCAGGGGTCAGGCTACCGTGATCCATCAGCAGTTTGAGCACCAGGTCTCGGCGAATTTTGGCCCGCTCAGGGAAGCGCCAGGGATCGTAATAGGATGGGCCCTTGACCAACCCCACCAGCAGGGCTACCTGATCGATATCCAGCTCGTTAGCCGGAATGCCGAAATAGAAGTAGGAGGCGAGACCAAAACCGTAGACCCCTTGCGAGAAGTTTTGCCCCAAATAGACCTCGTTGAGGTAAGACTCGAGGATCTCATCCTTGCTGTAGCGATAGTCGATCAGCACCGCCATATAGGCTTCTTGCAGCTTGCGCCACAGGCTGCGCTCCCGGGTTAGGAAGAAGTTTTTAGCCAGCTGCTGGGTCAGGGTACTGCCTCCCTGCACGGTGCGACCCGCGATCAGGTTGGCAAACATGGCGCGCATGATGGCCACAGGCGAGACGCCGCTGTGCTGGTAGAAGTCGCGATCTTCGGTGGTGAGCAGAGTCACCAGCAGGCTGTCGGGAACGTCGTTCAGGCGAACCAGCAGGCGATCTTCCCGATCCTCGGTATTGAGGCGATCGAGCAGCACCGGGTCCATTTGGGCGTAGCCAAGCTGGCGCTGGTTTGCCAGCGACTGGATCCCTTCAAGGCGCGGGCCGTTGAAGCTCAGGCGCAGGCCCCGGGCCTCGTCCGCCCCTTCATGGAACTGGAATGGACGACGGATAATATCGATACGGTTGCCATTGATGCTGTACTCACCAGGGCTGTAGGGCTGGCGTACCTGCTTGTAGCTCAGCATATTGAGCTCGCGCAGCATTTGAGTCTGGGAGATCCGCTGGCTGGGGTAGAGCTCCAGTGGGCGGCTGTAGACCATCACCGGCAGCTGCCACTTCTCACCGTCAAAGCGCTCGCGAACCTTGGTATCGAGATAGATGCCAAATACCGCCATAAATGCGGCTACCACCAGTGATAGCTTGAAACCAAGCCAGAATAACGTGCGCCAGATGGTGCGTTTGGGGGCCACCTTTTTGGGGGCGCGTTTGCGTCTTGTGGTTGCCATGGATCTTTTTTACCTGTTCGTCATTATTCGTTGGGTTGCCATAGGGGCGTGATCATTATTGGGTCCGTCAGCGCGGTAGGTTCGATTAGCGGCGCAGCGGCATCATCGAACGATCGCGGCCGATTATCCATCAAATGGTCGGTGAGATGTCGTTCATCGAACCTACATCCCCATCTTCTTCTTGGTGACCTTGGTCGGCATCGCTTCTAGCGGATTGTCCGGCCAGTAGTGGCGGGGGTAACGCCCCTTCATCTCTTTTTTCACCTGCTCGTAGGAGCCCGCCCAGAAGGCGGCCAGATCGGCGGTGATCTGCAGTGGCCGCTGGGCGGGGGAGAGCAGCTCCACCACCAGCGGCACCTGGCCATCGGCCACGCAGGGGGTCGAACCTTGCCCGAACATCTCCTGAATGCGCACCGGGATCACCGGTGCCTGCCCCGGCTGATAGCGGATCCGCACCTGGCTGCCGGTCGGCGCCGCAAAGTGGCTTGGCAGCGCGTCATCGAGTCGCTTGGGCAGTGGCCAGGGCAGGGATTGGCGCAGAATATCACTCAGGTTGAGCTTTTTAAGCTGCTCAAGCCGAGTCATGCCGCTCACCGCTGGCAGCAACCACTGCTCCAGGTTGGCCAGCAGGCTGTCGTCATCCATGGCGGGCCAGCCCTCCTCAGGCAGCCAGTCGCGGGCGCAGCGCAGCCGGGCCAACAACCCTGCACTGCGTTCATCCCAGGGCAGCACATGCAGCCCCTTGCGGCGGACCCCCTGCAGCAGGCAGCGCCCTTTTTGCTCGTCAGAGAGCTCGGTCAGTGGCCGCTGGCTCAGCACCAGCTCGCCTAACACCAGCTGGCGTTCGGCCCGCACCCGCTCTTCCCGTTCATCCCAGTCGAACCACTGGCGCTCGCTGACCAGCTCCGGCAGCAGGCGAACCAGTTCATCCAGCTCGACCGGTTCGGCGATAAAGATCCGACTGCCGCGATCATTTTGCCCCATCTCGATGGCGATCAGGGCCGCTTGTCCCTGACAAGGGTGACCTTCTACCAGATCGCAGCTCACCCCACCACTGAGTTGATAGCGACTGCCGCTGCGCAGCTTGCCGATCCGATCCGGCCAGGCGAGGGCGCACAGCAGCCCCAGCCACTGACCCTGCGCATTGGTCGGGCGCACGCCAAGGCGCTCAAACCAGCGGGCGGCCCCTTGACGCAGGGCGCATTGACGGCGCTGAAACAGCACCGAGAGGCGCTCCGATCCTCGCAGATCGTCTTCCTGCAATGCCACCAGATATGCGGCATCGGCGACAATCCCTGTCAGACCCTCAGTTTCTAACTCGCGGGCGCGCAGCAGCATGCGGGCGAGGCGAGGGTGGGTACCGAAGGCGGCCATGGCGCGGCCAGCGGCAGTAAGTTGTTGCTCACCCTCCGGCTTCATGGCGCCAAGGGCCACCAGCAGCCGCTGGGCGCTGGCTAAGGCGGCGGCGGGGGGCATGTCCAGCAGTGGCAGTGTTTCCACCTTGGCCCCCCACTGGGCGGCATCTATCAGCAGGCCGGTCAGCTCTTGGGTCAGGATATCGGGCGGACTTTGCTCGGCGAGCCGCTCTTGCACCTCGCTGCTCCACAGCCGGTAGCAGACCCCAGGGCCGAGACGACCGGCGCGGCCTGCTCGCTGGGTGGCGGAAGATTTGGCTATCTGGCGGGTCTCCAGCCGGGTG
>JBOFSK010000076.1:0-1731 GCA_051651505.1 Aeromonas sp. | reverse complement strand
TCCAACCCGCATCCGCAATACTCTTATTCAGTCCAGACTTTGCCGCTTGACGATTCGGAAGAAACTTGCCTGTTTCGTCTTGTTTGGGTTTGGCGCGTCTAGACATATTTTTCACGCTTAGATTCTCAACAAACACTACATCAGCTTTGTTGAGAACCTTTTGCGCGGTTTCGTAATGAAACTGTTTACGTTGCCGTGCGATCTTCTGATGCAACCTGGCAACCTTGCGAACCAACCGCTTTCGAGCGCGACTCCCTTTCTTGGCAGCCGACACCTTCTGCTGTAACCGTGCAAGCTTTTCTTCTGACTTTCTGAAGTGCTGAGGAATTGGCTCGAATTCTCCCTCCGAGTCAGCGAGGAACTTTTCTAGTCCCAGGTCGATGCCAATCGAGTTCTCTGATATTGGCTCAATTTCTGAGTTGAATTCGGGAACCGAGACATCTTCGAGTGAGAGTGTAATGTACCACCCATCCGATTTGTGACTGACAATCGCGGTTTTCACCTCGAATCTTTCAGGGATTGGGCGATGCCAAATCACTTTCACCGCTCCGATCTTGGGTAGCTCAATGCGATTGCCCTCAATCCAGTCGAGCGAGGCTTGGGGATAAGTGAATGAGCGATAGCGGTTCTTGCCTTTGAAGCGAGGCTTCCCGCTTCGATTTCCGTTGCTGTCACCTTTGAGATAACGGTCAAACGCCAACTTCACCCGCTTCACCATGTCCTGAAGCACTTGAGAGTGAACATCCTTGTACCACGGTCTATGTTGCTTGAGCGGAACGAGAGAGCGTTTCTGACTGTAGTAGTCCGGTTGATCTTTCAGTTCGGGTAGATAACACACCAACGGACAAGCATTCACGGGAGAGCGATTTTCTTCCCACCATTGATACCGTTCTGCCAACATCCAGTTGTACTGCGCTCGAAGCATATCGAGCCATCGCGTCATTTCGGCGCGTTGCTCGGAGGCTGGCAGTAGTCGGAATTGGTAGGCGACTCGCATCTGGGTTAAAATAGCGCTTGCTGTATTATACACAAAGTAAACGTTGTGACCAAGCAGAGATATTCGAGGCAGCAAGCAATCAAGCTCTCAGAGTCTACATCTAGCCGATTAGCGTACTTAGACCGTGTGGGATTGGTCGCGCCTGAGAAAATCGGGGACAGCAAAAAACCTGTTGTCTTGTACACGGATAAGCATATTGAACAAATCAAGCTGATTAACAAAGCTGCTGAGTTCTTGAGTCTTGACGGCATTAAGCTGGCTATCAAGAAAAAGCGATTGCCTGAAGTTGTGAAAGCTTTGGTTGAGATCCTGAATTGACCGACTCGCTGCGTTTGTAAGAGAGTGGCGATTCCTCATCGACCCCAAGCCCTGATACAGCTTCGCTGAATATCGGTTAAGGGGTCAATTCGTCACCGCCCTGGCTTTCATCCCGCCGCTCACCTGAGTACAGGTAGAGCGCGGGGCTTCCCGCCGAGTAGCTAAATCAACAACTTCAGAAGCAATGTTTGTTACAGGCAGCGACAAGTTAATTGCTCTTGGCTTGACACTCCCCGCTCTAAAGAGACGAGGCTCCCAGCCCTACCGCTTCCACTACTGTGGGTTTTGTTTGCCAAAAGGAGAATCTTAGGTTTGACTCGGAATCGGTCAGATCCATATCGGTCAGATCCATGACAGAAATGTCTGGGTTGAGTTTTTTGTTTAATTCGGTTTCGACAAACGCACAAACTGTTGAA
>JBOFSK010000075.1:0-1794 GCA_051651505.1 Aeromonas sp. | reverse complement strand
CCCCTTTGCATGGACTTCGACTACGACACTGGATTATTCTACGTTGCTCCCGTTTGCTGTTCCTGACCCTGCCTGTTACACTACGTTGTTCAATAAAGTTTGCATATGGATCTAAACACCGCTGACTCCTTCGTTACAGAAGACTTCGCCACCTTCAGATCCAGCGACTTTAGGCAACCACCCGGCTCGGATACGGACCCAGTAGACCAGCTACTTCATCTGAGGCAAGGCTATTTATCTATAGAGGATTATGTTCGGCAGTTCTGCGATCTCATCTTCCAGGTACCTTTATATGACGAAGATCTGTTCGTGGAATTGTTTTACTTTGGACTGAGTGAGCCGCTTAAGTCAAGGCTACGACATGAGGGCTCACGTTCGTCTCTAGTTCAGTTCATGGATTATGCTTTGTGGTGCGAGGGCTCGTCCTTTACTGTGGGTGTAGCAGATGAGGACCGCGCTACCACAGAGATGACGGCCGCGGGACTGTTGAGCGCCGCACCGGCCGCGCAACCCAAAATGGCGGTCGCGGCGGACCGCGAACACAAGATGGCGGCCGCGGTGGACCGCGAGTTTAAGATGGCGAGCATGTCTGCTTACCCCAGACTGGTTTCTAGCTTGGAGGATCTACCACTGCTGTCAGCAAGAGCATCCTGCCTCCCTAAACCAACTTCCGCTAGGCCAGCGCTCACCAGCCTCACTCCTGCCAAGTCAGCGCCCGCTAACGCCAAGTCTGCCAAGTCAGCGCCCGCTAACGCCAAGTCTGCCAAATCAGCGCCCGCTAACGCCAAGTCTGCCAAGTCAGCGCCCGCTAATGTCATGGCCGCCCATCCTGAGTCAAGCCAAGACACGGATTCACATCCTGAGTCAAGCCAAGACACGGATTCACATCCTGAGTCAAGCCAAGACACAGATTCACATCCTGAGTCAAGCCAAGACACCGCTTCCCAGCTTGAGTCAGGTCAATACAGCACTGCACTTCACGTCTCGTCAGATCTTCCAGAGGCACTTCACGTCTCGTCAGATCCTCCAGAGGCACTTCACGTCTCGTCAGATCTTCCAGAGGCACTTCCCGTCTCGTCAGATCTTCCAGAGGCACTTCCCGTCTCGTCAGATCTTCCAGAAGCACTGCACGTCTCGTCTGATCTGCCAGAGCCAATGCACATTACACCAGACCTCCAAGAGTCACACCACGTCTTGTCAGATCTTCCAGAAGCACTGCACGTCTCGTCTGATCTGCCAGAACCACAGCACCACACACCAGACTTCCAAGAGACACGTCATGCTACGTCTGATCTCCCAGAGCCTCGCCGAGTCACGTCTGAACTCCCAGAGCCTCGCCTAGTCACGTCTGAACTCCCAGAGCCTCGCCTAGTCACGTCTGAACTCCCAGAGCCTCGCCGAGTCACGTCTGAACTCCCAGAGCCTCGCCGAGTCACGTCTGAACTCCCAGATCCTCGCCGAGTCCCCGCTGATCGTCCAGAGCCAAGTCTCCTCACGGCTGCTGTTCCTCAGCCAAGTCACGTCACAGCTGCTGTTCCTCAGCCAAGTCACGACACAGCCGCTGTTCCTGAGATGGCTTCCTCTGACGCCGAGCTCGTACTGCGAGTCATGCTATGGGTTGTCTGGGCTGCGTATACCACCACTGAGTCTTCAGAGGTGGCGGCTCACGCCGCAGAACCTCTGAGGGTGGCATTCCCAGAGGAGGTGGCCGAGGCCACAGATCCTTGTACGAGGGGAATAGCCGCACCTGCTCCTTGCACGGTGGTAGCGTCCAGCAACTCACGCATTCTCTGC
>JBOFSK010000074.1:0-4184 GCA_051651505.1 Aeromonas sp. | reverse complement strand
CTGCTTCTGCTTGAGCGGGTCGCGCAGGCGGATGCGGCGGAACAGTTCCGGTGCGAAGTTCGGGATACCGGTGAACTTGAGATCCTCACCTTGGGTGAAGGTATCACCGATCTGGATGGTGCCATGGTTGTGCAGACCTATGATGTCACCGGCACAGGCTTCAACCGCCTGCTCACGGTCACCGGCCATAAAGGTCACGGCGTCGGAGATGTTCACATCCTTGCCGATCCGCACATGGCGCATCTTCATACCCTTGGAGTAAGTCCCTGACACGATACGCATAAAGGCGATCCGGTCGCGGTGCTTGGGGTCCATGTTCGCTTGGATCTTGAATACGAAACCGGAGAATTTCTCCTCGCTCGCTTCCACTGCCCGGCTCTCGGCCTTGCGCGGCATGGGCGCTGGCGCCCAGTCGGTCAGACCATCCAGCATATGATCAACACCGAAGTTACCCAGTGCAGTACCGAAGAAGACCGGGGTCATCTCACCGGCGATAAACGCCTCGTGATCAAACTCGGGAGAGGCACCCTGCACCAGCTCCAGTTCATCGCGCAGCTGCCGGGCAAGATCATCACCGATGGCCGCGTCCAGCTCAGGGTTATGCAGCCCCTTGACCACCCGCTTCTCCTGAATGGTGTGGCCTTGGCCGGTCTGATACAGATAGGTCTCATCCTTGTAGAGGTGATAGACCCCCTTGAAAGATTTACCGCAACTGATCGGCCAAGTAATGGGGGCGCACATGATGTTGAGCTCGCGCTCCACCTCGTCCATCACTTCCATCGGATCCCGTACTTCGCGGTCCATCTTGTTCATGAAGGTCAGGATCGGCGTATCACGCAACCGGGTCACTTCCATCAGCTTGCGAGTCCGGTCTTCAACACCCTTGGCGGCATCGATCACCATCAGACAGCAGTCCACCGCCGTCAGGGTACGGTAGGTATCTTCAGAGAAGTCCTCGTGACCCGGGGTGTCGAGCAGGTTGACCAGACAATTGGCATAGGGGAACTGCATCACCGAGGTAGTGATAGAGATACCACGCTGCTTCTCCATCTCCATCCAGTCGGATTTGGCGTGCTGACCCGAGCCACGGCCCTTGACGGTACCGGCGCGCTGAATGGCCTGTCCGAACAGCAGGACCTTTTCGGTGATGGTGGTTTTACCCGCATCCGGGTGCGAGATGATCGCAAAAGTGCGTCTCTTGGAGACTTCACTGAGAAATTCAGCTGACATAATTCAACGTTCTTCTATTGAGCGGTGGCATTAGCCACCGTGGGAATAAATCCGGGATACCGCATTGACTCACGGTCCGGCATGGATACGCAACAAGCCACCCTGGCCGCCTGCGGCCAACCAGTGGTAAGAAGAAGAGGGTTGCGTTACATGGGTCTTCTCGCCTGAGTCAAAGCAAAATTGCGCGACATTATACCCGCGCGGATGAAAAATACCCAGCCTACCTTGATGGCTCGTGCTGCTGACCAACGTTTAGCATCAGGATGCCTTCCCTACTTGATTGCGGCCCGCCTGCTTGGCGCAATACATGGCCTGATCAGCCCGCTGGATCAAGTCGCTAAGATGCTCATCCTGCGGCTGTCGCTGTGCACAGCCAATACTGATATGGATCACCCGCCCAGCAGGCAAGCAGTCCAATGTCAACAATGAGACTTGCTGGCGGATCCGCTCCGCCACCAGTCCCGCCTCACTTAAGGTGGTCTCAGGCAGCAGCACCAGAAACTCCTCCCCCCCATTGCGGCCAACCAGATCAAGGCTTCGCAACTGACCTGCGATGCACCGTGCAACGGCGATCAGTACCTGATCACCGGCCTGATGCCCCAGCTGATCATTGACCAGTTTGAAGTGGTCGATATCCAGCATCAGCACCGCAAACGGTTTATCTTCCTCCTTGGATTGGGCAAACCACTTCAACCCCTGAGCCTGGATCCGACGACGGTTATCAATGCCAGTCAGCTCATCGGTACTAGAAAGCGCCTGTAGTTTACGGGCACGAGCCAGCAGATACAGCGCCAGAGCAAGCAGTAACAACACCAGCAACCCCGCCACCAGTGCTTGCCAATAACGCAACTCACCCAACTGCTTGAGCTGCTGATTCTCCTGCTCCTTACGCGCCAAATCGAACTCTAAACGCAACTGCAGCGAGCGCTGCTGCCATTGCCTGGTATCCATCGCCAATTTGGTACTGACATACTGCTTGAGGCTCTGCAATGCAGCTGCGGTTTCCCCTTGCCGCTCCAGAATGTTGGCGCGCATCTGATAGAGCGGGGCCAAAAAACGCGGATTCTGCTCGCGGGCAAAAATAGGTTCTGCCTTGTTCAGGGCATCCAGTGCCGGCACGGGCTGGTTCTCGGCCGCGAGCACCAACCCCATGGTCAACCACCACTGCCCCACCGTTGGCTGATCGGTGCTCGCCTGGTCAAACAAGGCCGGCCTGGCCAGTTGTAACTTCTGGGCAGCCTCACGGGTTCGCCCCAGATGGACCAGAATATTGGCACTCTCAATCTGACTCCAGGCCAGATCCATGACTTGGTGCTGGGCTGCAAAATAACGCTCGGCCTCTGCCATCAGGGGCAAGGCCCGAGGGTAATCCCCCATATCGCCATACAGCAAGGATTGCCGCAAATAGGCTTCGTTTAGCTTTTCATGATCGCCACGGGCCCGATACTCATCTACCAACTCTCGAAAATAGCCTTCCGCCCGATCATAGGATCCCATCCGCCGATAGGTATTCGCGACCAGCATAAAAACCCGCAGCCGCTTCTCCTCCCACTCCAGCTCATCATAGATCCGGTGAGATTCGATAAGATCTATCACCCCTTCAGCCATTGCGCCCTGATAGGCCAGCATATCACCACGATAGCGCAGCAACTGCGCCTCAAGACGGCGGTCCCCTAATTGACGCACTTGTAAAAATGCCTGATCGAACCCCTGTTTTGCCTCATCCATCTTACCTAACAAGTGCAAGCGATCCGCGCGACAGGTCTGCAAATCAATTTCGGTGGCAAGATCCTCACGCAGGCGAGCCTGGGCAATCTCCCGCTCAGCAAACGCAATCGCGGCTCGGTAATCACTGTCCCGCTCCGCCTTCATCGCCCAACATTGCAAACTGCCAATCCTGCCCCGGATATGTTGCGGATAGACTGCACGCTGTGCCGCCAGTGCCGCCACCCGTTGGCGAAATGCCGCAAGGGGGAGTTCCTCCTGTTCGAGTTGGCGTAACACCTGATTGAGCTCAACATCAGCCAATGGTCGGTTTGACGCCCACCCCAATGAGCTCGCCGCCAGCAAGACCAAACATAGCAGTGATACTCGAGTGACAACAGCTCTTAGGGCACGATAAGACATAGGAGGAAGAGAGGCGTCCTGAAAGTGAAAATGGGCATATCATATCCAACATTCTAATTGGCGTCAGAAAAAAGCCCATATCAACAAGATAGATAAGACCTAATGCCACAAGCCGGAGCTAAACAGCCGCGATCCCAGTGCATAAACCCGTGCATAAAGAGGAGAGGGAACCCATCGCCTGACCGCGCCATCGTCATTAGCCGCGCCAGCGGCGCAGCAGGCGGCCACGCAGGCCGCAATCGAGCAGCCAGCTACGGTCAAAGATCCGCAGCAACGCCGGTTTGGCGTGGCGAGACATGGCAACGGCGTGAAAACGGGTGCCCTTGGTACGCTGGGCCGCCATCAACTCCAGCAGCGAGGTGGGAAGGTGCTGGGCAATAAAATCAGAGATCACTAACACATCTGCCAACTCAAAGCTCGGCGCCTGGAGCTGGCGTAAGGCCGCGCTCAGACAAGGCAACAGATCCGTGCCGCCATTAAAGGTCATGCTCAGAAAACGCTCGGCCTCATCCAGACCGTTGGCATCGGTGAGCTCAAACGTGGCCACATCGATAGAAAAGAGCATCACAAAACAGCGCCGCTGCTCGCTAAGGGCCAGTTGCAACAGGGCCAGTGCCAACGCCTTGGCGCACTGCTCCGGGTAGCCGCCCATCGAGCCCGATGTATCAATACAGACGATCACCGGGCCTATGGGTTGCAGCGCCTGCTCCCCTTGCGGCGATGTTCTCGCTACCACGGCATGACGAGGCAAGGTTCCCTTGGTTTGATAACTGAGCAGTCGGCGCTCCAAATAGCGGCGATAGAATTCCAGTTCCAACTCAGGGATG
>JBOFSK010000073.1:0-12898 GCA_051651505.1 Aeromonas sp. | reverse complement strand
CGCTCCAGGCTCATGGTAGCTGGCATGGTCAGAGTAATGGGATAGCCGCGCGCCGCAGCAACAAATGCCAGTGAGATACCCGTATTGCCACTGGTGGGCTCGATGATCTCTTTACCTGGGGTCAATACACCGCGTTTTTCAGCATCCCAAATCAAATTGGCGCCGATGCGGCATTTGACGCTAAAACTCGGGTTACGGCTCTCAATCTTGGCCAGCACGCGGCCCTTGGTAACTCGGTTGAGACGAACCAGCGGGGTGTGACCTATGGTCTGACTGTTATCCTCAAAAATTTTGCTCATGGCGCTATCCCTGTGTTTGTTACGGCGTTGAAACAAGATTACCCTGTGACTTCCGAATGAGAAGTGACATTTTGTTATAACTATATGGCATTACAACATATGAGACTTATTCTCTAAAGTCACCTCAACCGTGTGCATTCTCGTCAAAGGAACCGACGTTATGGGATTTTCAGGAAGCGACCGCTATCTGGCCTCGGATGCATTAAAAATGGCGGTTAATGCCGCCATCGTGCTGGAGAAGCCACTGCTGATCAAAGGAGAGCCAGGTACCGGCAAAACGGTGCTGGCACAAGCGGTCGCCGATCATCTGGGCACCGACCTGATTGCCTGGCATATCAAATCCACCACTAAGGCCCAGCAGGGGCTCTACGAATATGATGCGGTGGCCCGGCTGCGCGATTCCCAGCTCGGCGACCCGAACGTGGCTGACATCAGCCACTACATTCGCCGCGGGAAAATGTGGCAAGCCTTCATTGCTGATCAGCGGCCGGTGCTGCTGATCGACGAGATCGACAAGGCGGATATCGAATTCCCCAACGATCTGTTGCTGGAGCTGGATCGGATGGAGTTCGATGTCTACGAGACCGGTGAGCGTATCAAGGCACACCAGCGTCCGGTGGTTATCATCACCTCCAATAACGAAAAGGAGCTGCCGGACGCCTTCCTGCGCCGCTGCTTCTTTCACTACATTCGCTTTCCTGACAAAGCCGAGATGCAGGCTATCGTCACGCTCCACTACCCCGACCTCAAAGAGAGCCTGCTCAGCGAGGCAATGGATCTTTTCTTCGAGCTGCGCGAGGTTGACGGGCTGCGCAAGAAGCCCTCCACCTCAGAACTCTTGGACTGGATCCGGCTGCTACTGGCCGATGATATCGCCCCCGAGGCAATGCGCGCCCGCGACCCTGGCAAGCTGGTGCCCGCGCTATACGGCGCCCTGCTCAAAACCGAGCAAGACCTGCATCTCTTTGAGAAGCTCGCCTTTCTGGCCCGGCGCGGTAGCTAACTCATGCTTATCGACTTTTTTACCCACCTGCGCCGCCACACGCTCCCGTGCAGCTTGCGTGAATTGCTGGACCTGCACGCCGCGCTGGCCGCCCGGCTGGTCAGCGTCGATATGGCGGAGTTCTACCAGCTCGCCCGCTGCCTGCTGGTAAAAGATGAAGCCCACTACGATCGCTTCGATCGCGCCTTCGCCGAATATTACCAAGGGCTGGAAGCCATTCCCCTGCTGCCGGAGAGCCTGCCCGAGGAGTGGCTGCGCAAGGAGTTCGAGCGACTGCTGAGCCCTGAGGAGAAGGCGTTACTCAAATCCCTCGGCGGACTCGACAAGCTGCTGGAGACCCTCAACCAGCGGTTAAGCGAGCAGAAAGAGCGCCACGCCGGCGGCAACAAGTGGGTGGGGACCGGCGGCAGCAGCCCATTTGGCCACGGCGGCGTTCACCCCGAGGGAGTTCGCATGGGTGGAGAGGGCCAGCACGGCAAGGCGGTCAAGGTGTGGGAAGCGCGCCACTACCGCAATTTCAGCGATGACTCGCCGCTCGGCCAGCGCGCCATCCAGCTGGCGCTGCGCAAGCTCAGGCGCTGGGTGCGTAAAGGCAGTCCCGACGAGCTGGATCTCGACGACACCATAAGCAGCTCTGCTCGCCAGGGCTGGCTCGATGTGAAGCTGCGACCCGCGCGCCACAATGGGATCAAGCTATTGGTCTTTTTCGATGTGGGAGGCTCCATGGATGCCCACGTGGCCGAGGTGCAGCGCCTGTTCAGTGCGCTGCGCCACGAGTTCAAGCATCTGGAGTACTTCTACTTTCACAACTGCCTCTACGACTTCGTCTGGCAGGACAACAATCGCCGTACCGAAGAGCGGTTCGACACCCTGCGCTTGCTGCGTACCTATAGTAGCGACTATCGGGTCATCTTTGTGGGGGACGCCAAAATGGGCCCCTTCGAAATCACCTGGCCCGGTGGCAGCGTGGAATACTGGAACGAGGAGCCGGGCCAGGTATGGCTCGCCCGCCTGCAGCAACACTTTCCCAAGCGAGTATGGATCAACCCCACCCCGCGCCATGAGTGGCTCTGGCACCCGTCTATTAAATTGATCAATAACCTAGTTGACGGGCGGATGCATCCACTGACCTTGGCGGGTCTGACCGCAGCGATTGACCAACTGTAACCCTCTCGACCCCAAAACCAACAAGCCGGGAGCCTACCCGGCGAGGAGCAAAAATGACCTCTATCGTGATCAGCGGCTCAGGCCTCTATACCCCCCCGTTTGCCGTCAGTAATCAAGAGCTGGTGGCCGCCTTTAACCAGTATGTGGATCTCTACAACGAGGAGAACGCCTCCGCTATCGATGCGGGCCAACTGCCTGCCAAGCAGCATTCAAGCTGTGACTTTATCGAGAAGGCCTCCGGCATCAAGAGCCGTTATCTGGTGAGCCGGGAGGGGGTGCTCAACCCCGATATCATGCAGCCGCTACTGGCGGAGCGGCCCGATGAACAGCCCTCGATTATGGTGGAGATGGCGATGGCGGCCGCCGAGCAGGCACTGCTCGCGGCAGGTCGGGCGCCGGGGGAGATAGACCTTGTCATCGTTGCCGCCTCCAATATGCCGCGCCCCTATCCGGCACTGGCCATTGAGTTGCAGCACTATCTGGGGGCGAGTGGCATGGCGTTCGATATGAATGTGGCCTGTTCGTCTGCCACTTTCGGTATCAAGACGGCAGCAGACCTGCTGGCGGCAGGTAGCGCCAAGGTGGCGTTAGTGGTTAACCCGGAGATCTGCTCGGGCCACCTCAACTTTCGCGACCGAGACAGCCACTTTATCTTCGGCGACGCTTGCACCGCAGTACTGCTGGAGCGGGACGCCGATTGCAAAGTGGCCAATCCGTGGCAACTGGTGGCCAGCAAGCTGGTGACCCAATACTCCAACAACATTCGCAACAACTTCGGCTTTTTGAACCGGCTGAGCCCGCGCACCCGCTATGGCGATGACAAGCTGTTCTGCCAACAAGGGCGCAAGGTATTCAAGGAGGTGCTGCCACTGGTGTGCGATCAGATCGCCAACCAGCTGGACGAACAGGGCTGGCAGGCCGAGGGCCTGAGCCGACTCTGGCTCCATCAAGCCAACCTCACCATGAACCAGTTTATCGGTCGCAAATTGTTGGGCCACGATGCCAGCCAGCAGGAGGCGCCGGTGATCCTCGATCGCTTTGGCAATACCAGCTCGGCGGGGTCGGTGATTGCATTCCACCTGTTCAATCAGGACTTGCCAAGCGGGGCCCGCGGCGTACTCTGCTCGTTTGGTGCGGGCTACTCCGTTGGTAGCTTGCTGCTGCAGCGTCGGTAACCCCCGCAACATAGCCCGAAGCGACCAGCAGGCCCGCTATGGGCCAGCACTGCACCCAGGGGATGATGGCCAAGATGGCCATCATCCCCTGACAATAAGTCACTGTATTCAATGATGGCTGCCAATGGGCGTGAGGTTTGCTATCATCCGGCCACTTGTTCATCTGCCGCCGGTCATCACAGAAACCCCTCATGTACACACAGTTTTTTGGCCTCTCGGAACACCCGTTTTCCATCTCACCCAATCCCAAGTATCTCTATATGAGTGAGCGCCACGGTGAAGCCCTTGCTCACCTTAACTACGGTTTGCAAGATGGTGGTGGCTTCGTACTGCTGACCGGCGAGGTCGGCACCGGCAAAACCACCGTCTCGCGCTGCCTGTTGCAGCAACTGCCTGCCGAGACTGAGATCGCCTATATCCTCAACCCCTCATTGTCCGAACGGGATTTATTAGCGGCCATCTGTGATGAGTTTCAACTCCCCTACACTGACGATGCCGGGAGCAAGCGGCTGTTTGATCAGATCCGCGATCACCTGCTGGCCAATCTGGCGGCCGGCAAGCGTAGCGTGGTGCTGGTAGATGAAGCCCAACATCTGCTGCCAGGGGTGCTGGAACAGCTACGCCTGCTCACCAACCTCGAAACCGACGAGCGAAAACTGCTGCAAGTAGTGCTGATCGGTCAACCCGAACTACAGCAAATACTGCGTCAACCCCTGCTGCGGCAGCTGGCCCAACGCATTACCGCCCGCTATCATCTGCTGCCGCTGGCGCAAAGCGACGTGGATGCCTACGTCCGTTTTCGCTTGCAAGTTGCGGGCTGCATTCAGCCAATCTTTACTCCCCATGCCATCAAAACCCTCCATCGCCTGAGCGGCGGGATTCCCCGTTTGATCAACCTGATGTGCGATCGGGCGCTGATCGCTGCGTTCGCCCGTGGCAGCTACAAGATCGGCCACGGTGACATCAGTCAGGCCGCTTTCGAGATCAACGGGGTGCGAGATGAAGGGGGCTGGCTTGCCAGTGTGGGGGTGATGTTGACTGGCTCCTTGCTCGTCGCTGCCGGATGGTGGGGCTGGCAACAGCTCGGCGTTTTCCCCAGCCGCCCAGTGGTCAAGGTCGAGGTGCCGATCACCATAGACCAGAGAGCCGAGCAACAGGAGCAGCTCACCGAGGCGATCAATCAGGCTATCGAACCCGACATTGCCATGCAGAGCCTTTACCAAATCTGGGGTTACGAGACCGAACCCTTCGAGGCAAGCTGTGACAACGCCCCCCGCGCGGGACTACGCTGTCAGGAAGGCGAAGCAAGCCTTGCTGAGCTGCACGCCCTGCAATACCCCGCCATGATCACCTTGACTGACGACACCGGCGGTCTCTATTACGCGACCTTGGCCAAGTTGGGGCCAAGCCATGCCCAACTGATGATCGGCCACCAAAGCTGGCAAGTGGAACGGCAGTGGCTAAGTGATAACTGGGGGGGCCATTACACCCTGCTATGGCGCATGCCCAAGGGGGGGGGCAGCCTGATTGCCAGCCATGCCGGACCAACCCAGATCCAGTGGCTCGACAACGCCCTGAGCCGGGCGCAGCAACAGCCCGAGCGCAAGGTTCGCCGCTTTGATAGCCAACTCAAACACAAACTGCAGCAGTTCCAGCGGGATCAGGGGCTGACCCCTGACGGCATCGCCGGTAGCAATACCCTGCTACGCCTCAATGCCCTCTCCGGCGAACCCATGCCCAAACTGGAGGATGCCTCCTGATGTCTACCCTGCTCAAGGCGCTGCGCCGCGCTCAACAACCCCATTCGACCCCGCAGATCCCTGCGATGGGCTTAGCCATCCCCGGGGAAGAGGAACGCCAGTCCCGCCGGATCGGCTGGCTGCTGGCGCCGCTCGCCCTGCTGCTCGGGGCCGGGGCCAACTATGGCTGGCATCTGCTGCACCTTAGCCCCCTCGAAGAGCAGGTGGAGGTAAAAGAAGTGATCCCCTCACCCTTCGTGCGAGTCGAACCCAAAGCGATGGTGACCCGACCACTGCCTCCGCCCTTGCCAGAGCCGGTGGTGCGGCCCAATGCCGTCGCCAATCAGCAGGCAACCAACCCAGGCGCCCCGGCGGCGAGTCTGGCCGAACAGTTACGGCGAGCACTCAATGACACCCCCTTACCAGAGACGCCCGGCTCTTCACATCACGATTTGCCACCAGCCCAGTTGATGACACTGGCAGCGGCGACGGCATCAGTACGCCAGCAAGTGCCAGCCCTGAACTATGGCTCCCATATCTTTTCGTCTAATCCAGCCAAACGGGCCGTCATGATCAATGGTCGTGAATATCGGGAAGGCAACGAGCTAGCGCCCAAGGTGCGCCTTGCCACCATAGCGCAACAGTACATAGTGCTAGATGTGGGCGGACAGAGCGTCACACTCAAAGCGCTACAGGATTGGCCCGGCTAATCGGGCCGCACTTATCTGGCCACCATCCACCAAAGGGAGGGTGGCGAGGCAGGACACCGGCCATGGTCAAGCAGAACACACACTGGTGCATGTTTAAACAATTAGACATGACAAAGGTGATGAAACATGCATTTTTAGCGGTTTACTGACTCGGAACCGTTGTGTCCTGGCCCACTGCCGTACACAATACGCGGCCACACCAGAACCAAACAGCGGTTGATTAATATGACGCTACGATTCAGGGATGAGATCTTGACCCTACTGCTGGCCCGGGGCCGGCAGGTGCCTATGACCCGCATTACCCAGCTGGTCTTGCTGGCGCTGCTATTGCTGCTGGCGCAACAGAGCGCGGCCTTGACCTGGCGGCTGCTGGCACTGGCCAGCCCGCACGCGGCCGAACCATGGCAACCCGCGGTAGTAGCAAACCCCAACCAGAGTAGCCCGCGCCTTGAGCTGGCGGCAATCAGCCAGCTGGCGCTGTTTGGCAAGGCGATCCCCAAGGGGCAGGCCAAGCCGGCCACGGTCGCCACCCATGCCCCCCGAACCCAACTCAATGCCAAGCTCAACGGGGTGTTGGCCAGCTCTGATCCGGCCAAAGCCATCGCCATCATTGCCATGTCAGGTATCCAGAACTCCTATGGGGTGGGGGATCTTATCGACGGCAGTCAGGCGACGATCCGCCAGGTGTTTGCCGATAGAGTCATCATCGAGCGAGATGGCCGCGACGAAACCTTGATGCTGGATGGGGAAGAGTATGGCAAACCCCTGCTTGCACCCCGCAGCCGGGCACCCTCCCTCGGCGGCGTGCGGCGCGACCTGCTGACCAACCCAGACAAGATCACCGATTACCTCAAAATTTCACCGATACAAGTCGATGGCCGCATGACCGGTTATCGGCTCAATCCGGGCAGCAATCCGTCGCTGTTTAGCCAAAGCGGGCTGCAGGCCAATGATTTGGCCATCAGTATTAACGGCCTGGATCTGCGGGATAACATGCAAGCCATGCAAGCGATGCAACAGATGGCGGGCGCCACCGAATTGACCGTGACCGTCGAGCGACAGGGCGAGCCGATAGAGATCTCTGTGCGCGTGTCAGAATAATGATTTGGAGTTGTAGCAATAATGATTACTAACGGAAAAGGCGGGCGTCTGGCCACGCTCGCAGCGGCACTGATGATGGCAGGCTCTGCCTGGGCCACCGACTATTCAGCCAGTTTCAAAAATGCTGAAATTGAAGAATTCATCAACACTGTGGGCAAAAACCTCAATAAAACCATCATCATCGAGCCCTCGGTGCGCGGCAAGATCAACGTGCGCAGCTATGATCTGCTGAACGAAGAGCAGTACTACCAGTTTTTCCTGAGCGTGCTCGACGTTTACGGCTTTGCCGTGGTGCCGATGGACAACGGGGTGCTCAAGGTGCTGCGGTCGCGGGATGCCAAAACCTCCGCCATTCCGGTGGTAGATGGCAGCAATCCCGGCGTGGGTGACGAGATGGTGACTCGGGTAGTCCCGGTGCGCAACGTCTCGGTTCGCGAGTTGGCCCCCCTGCTACGCCAGCTCAACGATAACGCCGGTGGCGGCAACGTGGTCCACTACGAGCCCTCCAACGTGCTGCTGATCACCGGTCGCGCCGCCGTGGTGAATCGGCTGGTGGAAGTGGTCAACCGGGTTGACCGTGCCGGCGATCAGGATGTGGACATCATCAAGCTCAAGTTTGCCTCGGCGGGCGAGATGGTGCGACTGGTAAGCAACCTGAATAAAGATGGCAGCCCCCAAGGCGGTACCGCCTCCCTGCTGCTCTCCCCCAAGGTGGTGGCTGACGAGCGCACCAACTCGGTGGTGGTGAGTGGTGAACCCAAGGCTCGGGCCCGCATCATCCAGATGGTGCGCCAGCTCGACCGTGACCTGCAGAGTCAGGGTAACACCCGAGTCTTCTACCTCAAGTATGGCAAAGCCAAGGACATGGTCGACGTACTTAAAGGCGTCAGCTCCAGCATTGAAGCCGACAAGAAAGGGGGCACCACCACAGGGGGTGCCAGTATCGGTGGCGGCAAGCTGGCCATTTCCGCTGACGAGACCACCAATGCCCTGGTGATCACCGCGCAACCGGATGTGATGTCCGAACTGGAGCAGGTGGTCGCCAAGCTGGATATCCGCCGTGCCCAGGTGCTGGTAGAAGCGATCATTGTGGAAATTTCTGACAGTGACGGCCTCAACCTCGGCGTGCAGTGGGCCAACGCTAACGGTGGTGGTACCCAGTTCACCAACACCGGTTTGCCCCTTAGCAGCGTGATTGCGGCAGGCAAAGAGTACAATGACAGTGGCGAGCTGGGTGATGCATCCAACTTGTTGAGTAGCTTTAGCGGCATGGCTGCGGGCTTTTATAAAGGTGACTGGGCCATGTTGGTCACCGCTCTCGCTTCCAATACCAAGAACGATATTCTCTCCACCCCGAGTATCGTGACCATGGACAACAAAGAGGCCTCTTTTAACGCAGGTAAAGAAGTCCCGACCCAGACCGGCAGCCAAAGTTCAACCAGCACGGACAGCATCTACAACACCATCGAATACAAAACGGTGGGCACCAAGTTAACCGTCACCCCGCAGATCAACGAAGGGGATTCGGTGCTGCTTAACATCGAGCAGGAAGTCTCCAGCGTCGGCAAACAAGCGGATGGGACCGCAGGTCTGGGTCCGACATTTGATACCCGAACGGTCAAGAACGCCGTCTTGGTCAAGAGCGGCGAGACAGTGGTACTCGGGGGGCTGATGGATACCCAAACCCTGGAGGAGATGTCCAAGGTGCCCTTGCTCGGTGATATCCCGCTGCTGGGCTATCTGTTCCGATCCACCTCCAACACCACCACCAAACGTAATTTGATGGTGTTTATTCGCCCGACCATTTTGCGCGATGCGAACGTCTACTCCGGCATCTCAAGCAACAAATATTCCCTGTTCCGTGCCGAACAGCTTGATCTGGCAGCTCAGGAGCGCTATCTCACCTCCCCCAAGCGCCAGGTCCTGCCTGCATATGGTCAGGATGTGATGATGTCACCCGAGGTGCAGCAACAGATTGAGTTGATGAAGACCCGTCAGCAAAGCACCGCTGACAGCACCACACCGTTTGTGCAAGGTCAGCCCTGATGAGTGGCTATCAACTCGACGGGCGTGCTCTGCCGCCCGTGCTGCCGGAACTGCCATTTGCCTTTGCCCGCAATTTCGGGGTGATCCTGACCGAGCGGGACGGCACCCCCGTTTTGCAGTGCCGTCCCGGCATTACGCCACAAGCCCTGCTGGAAGTGCGGCGGGTGGCGGGCTGCGCCTTCACCGTCGAGCCGTTGGATAACGACACCTTTGAAGAGCTGCTGATGGCCCACTATCAGCGCGACTCCTCCGAGGCGCGCCAGCTGATGGAAGACCTGGGTAACGAGATGGACTTCTTTGCCCTGGCCGAAGAGCTGCCGCAAAGCGAAGATCTGCTGGATGCCGATGACGACGCCCCCATCATTCGCCTGATCAACGCCATGTTGAGCGAAGCGATCAAGGAAGAGGCGTCCGATATTCATATCGAGACCTTCGAGCGGGCGCTGGTGATCCGCTTTCGTATCGATGGGGTGCTGCGGGAGATCCTGCGCCCCCATCGCAAGCTGGCCTCCTTGCTGGTGTCGCGGATCAAGGTGATGTCGCGGATGGATATCGCTGAAAAGCGGGTACCGCAGGATGGCCGCATCTCTTTGCGCATCGGCGGCCGCGCCGTCGATGTGCGGGTCTCGACCATGCCGTCGAGCTACGGCGAGCGGGTGGTCTTGCGCTTGCTCGACAAAAACAACGTGCGCCTTGAGCTCAAACAGCTTGGCATGACCAAGGCCAATCGCACCATCATCAGCGAGCTTATTCGCAAGCCCCACGGCATTATTTTGGTCACAGGCCCAACGGGGTCGGGTAAATCCACCACCCTCTATGCGGCGCTGTCTGAAATCAACTCGCGGGATCGCAACATCCTGACGGTGGAAGATCCCATCGAATACGACCTTGAGGGCGTGGGTCAGACCCAGGTCAACAGCAAGGTGGACATGACCTTCGCCCGCGGCCTGCGCGCCATCTTGCGTCAAGACCCTGACGTGGTCATGGTGGGGGAAATCCGCGATCTCGAAACCGCCCAGATCGGGGTACAAGCGTCGCTCACCGGTCACCTGGTGATGTCGACCCTGCACACCAACACCGCCATCGGCGCCATCACCCGGATGCGGGACATGGGGATCGAGCCTTTTCTGCTCTCCTCCTCCCTGCTGGCGGTGCTGGCCCAACGCTTGGTGCGTACCTTGTGCCCTGATTGCCGCACTGCGCACCCCATCACCGAGCAGGAGCGGCTGGCGATGGGCATCGAGCTGGCCCCCGACCAACTGGTGTGGCGTCCGGTGGGCTGCGAGCAGTGTAACCATACCGGCTACCGTGGCCGAACCGGCATTCACGAATTGGTGGTGATCGATGAAGCGGTGCGCGAGGCGATCCACAGCGCCAGTGGCGAGCTCGCCATCGAACGGCTGATCCGCGGCCACACCCCCAGCATCCGTCGTGACGGCATCGACAAGGTCCTCAAGGGGCAGACCAGCCTCGAAGAGGTACTGCGTGTGACTCGGGAAGATTAAGATGGCGGCCTTTGAATATAAAGCCCTCGACAGTAAAGGACGCAGCAAGGGCGGCGTAATGGAGGGTGACTCCGCCCGCCAGGTACGCCAGCAGCTGCGTGAGCAAGGGTTAACGCCCCTTGAAGTCAATGAAACCACCGCCAAAGCAAAACGGGAAGCGACCCGTTTCGCCCTGTTCCGCCGCGGCGCATCGACCGCCGAGCTGGCCCTGATCACCCGCCAGCTGGCCACACTAGTGGGCGCTGGCCTCACTATTGAAGAAGCGCTGCGGGCGGTTGCCGAGCAGTGCGAAAAGGCCCACCTGCGCAGCTTGGTGGCGACAGTGCGCAGCAAGGTAGTGGAAGGCTACTCGCTGGCCGACTCGCTGGGGGCCTTTCCCCACGTGTTCGATCAGCTGTTTCGCTCCATGGTGGCAGCTGGCGAAAAATCGGGCCATCTGGAGAAAGTGCTGAACCGCTTGGCTGACTACACCGAGCAGCGCCAGCATATGCGGGCCAAGTTACTGCAAGCGATGATCTACCCTATCGTGCTCACCTTGGTGGCGGTCGGCGTTATCTCGATCTTGCTCACCGCTGTGGTGCCCAAAGTGGTCGCCCAGTTCGAGCACATGGGCCAGCAGCTGCCTGGCTCCACCCGCTTTTTGATTGCAACCAGTGAGTTGATGCAACATTACGGGCTGGGTTTTCTGCTGCTGCTGTTGCTCTGCGGTCTGGTCTGGCGCTGGTGGCTGACAGATCCGCAACATCGGCGCCATTGGCATCAAGTGATCTTGCGCCTGCCGGTGATAGGTCGCGTCAGTCGCGGTCTCAACACCGCCCGCTTTGCCCGCACCTTAAGCATTCTCAATGCCAGTGCGGTACCGCTGCTGGAGGGAATGAAGATCGCCGGCGAAGTGCTCTCCAACGACTTTGCCCGCACCCGGATTGGGGAAGCCGCTGAGCGGGTGCGCGAAGGAACCAGCCTGCGTAAAGCGCTGACTGAAACCCGAATTTTTCCGCCCATGATGCTGCATATGATCGCCTCTGGCGAGCAGAGCGGTGAGCTTGATAGCATGCTGGAGCGGGCGGCGGACAACCAGGATCGGGAATTTGAATCCCAGGTCAACATTGCGCTTGGGGTGTTCGAGCCGCTGCTGGTGGTCTCTATGGCCGGGGTGGTGCTGTTTATCGTGATGTCGATCCTGCAGCCGATCCTTGAGCTCAACAACATGGTCAATATGTAAGGTTTGTCGGTTCAAATTCCCTTGGCTATTCGAACAGACAAACCCAAGCGAACCGTTGCGGTTTAACAATCAATCATCGATGGTGCATGCCATCGCATTTATGAGGGAGTCAAAGTAATGCAAAAACGTCGTCAATCCGGTTTTACCCTGCTGGAAGTCATGGTGGTCATCGTGATCCTGGGGATCCTGGCCAGTCTGGTGGTGCCCAACCTGATGGGCAACAAGGAGAAGGCTGACCAGCAGAAAGCGGTCTCCGATATCGTGGCGCTGGAAAACGCCCTCGACATGTACAAGCTGGACAACAACCGCTACCCGACCACCGAACAGGGTCTGGATGCGCTGGTGACCAAGCCTTCTATCGATCCGGCGCCGCGCAGCTACCGCGATGGCGGCTACATCAAGCGCCTGCCGCAAGATCCCTGGGGCAACCCGTACCAACTGCTGAGCCCGGGCCAGTTCGGCAAGATCGACATCTTCTCCATGGGTCTGGATGGTGAAGCCGGTACCGATGATGACATCGGCAACTGGAACCTGAAGGATTTCCAATAAGTGAGATGTCGCCACCGCATTCACTCCGTCCTGCTGGAGCAGCCTGAATGAAGGCTGCCCCATCTGCTCGTCGTCAATCCGGCTTTACCCTGCTGGAGGTGCTGTTGCGTGGTGCCGCCATGCTGACGGGGTGGCACTATATCGCCACCACGCGGTCAGGGGCTGTGCGATGAAGCATGCTCGCCAAGCTGGTTTTACCCTGCTGGAAGTACTGCTGGTGGCCATGTTGATGGGGCTGGTGGCAACCGCCATCACCCTCAGCATGGGGGGCGCCAAGGGGGACAGGGAGCTCGACAAGCAGGCCCGTCGCTTCATGGCCACCCTGCAGCAGGCCCAGGAGTATTCGGTGATGGACGGTCGTCTGCTGGGGCTGAGGCTCGAG
>JBOFSK010000072.1:0-1256 GCA_051651505.1 Aeromonas sp. | reverse complement strand
CGGATCGGACGAGACGTAAAGTGCAGTGTTGTCTTGACCTGACTCAGGATGCGGAGCTGTGTCTTGGCTTGGTTCTGGAACGACAGATGTACCTTGATTTGCCTCTTGACTCGACTCTGGAAGGGCGGCCATGACAGGTGCTGACTCTGGAAGGGCGGCCATGACAGGTGCTGACTCTGGAAGGGCGGCCATGACGTTAGCGGGCGCTGACTTGGCAGACTTGGCGTTAGCGGGCGCTGACTTGGCAGACTTGGCGTTAGCGGGCGTCATTCCTGTGGAGTTGCGACCCCCAACGAATGACGAGCTCTTGTATCGCAAAGCGAGGTCCATGAGATCAATAAGGGCTGCACAAGGGAACTCAAGTCTCAGCCTTGACCTGAGTGGTTCATTGAGACCATAACTAAACATGTCCCTTAAAAAGAATTCATCCTCCTCAAAGAGGTATGCTAAGTTACAGAATTCATTGATGTATTCTTCAACAGTGTGAGTGCCTTGCCTTAGCTGAAGCAGTTGGTCTAATGGGTCCATGGCTGAGCTGGGTGAGAGTCGAAAGTTGCTGGATTCGGTTGTGGCGAAGTCTTCTGTAACAAACGGGTCAACGGAGTGGAAATCCAAATGCAACTTTAATGACGACAAACAACGTACAACAGGCAGGGTTAAGCGATCAGCAGGTACAACAGCGTAGGTAATCCAGAGTCATAAACAGAGTCCAGGCAAAGTGGTCGAGACAGGCGGCAAGCAGTACAAGGGATAATCCGTAAGGCAAGCGTGGGTCGAAAAGGCAGGCAGATAACAATCAGAAGCGGAAAACAAACAGAGTCAATAACGGGAAATCAAACATGGGAATATAACGCTCGGAATTAAACCACGGGGGAATTTAAGACTTCGCGAATAACAGTCTGTGGGAATGGCTTATGTAGTGTGTGTAATTAGTGTAATGATCGCAAACAGCTGTGCAGGTGGTGAGACAAGATGGCCGACAAGGTGAAAGGTGATGCAGGTGGTTTATGGGAAATGGAGTCCGTGACATAGTCCATAGTTCCAGAGTGATGGCTCCCTCTAGTGATGAGAGGAGGGAGCCGCAGCGGCTTAATTCGTGACAATATCTGACAGTGGTGGATGAAGTACACAAAAAAATTAGTACTTTTGTACTTCCACTCGAGTAAAATTGAAAAAGGAGTACTTTTACTTTTACTGGAGTAATATTTTATTATACGTATCTGTACTTTTACTCAAGTACTTGATTTGTGTACTTC
>JBOFSK010000071.1:0-2146 GCA_051651505.1 Aeromonas sp. | reverse complement strand
TCAATACCATAGTCACGCAACGCCTGACAGACCATGGGACCGATCGTCAGGTTGGGGACATAGTGGTTATCCATCACGTCGAAGTGAACCACATCGGCACCCGCAGCCAGCACCTTGGCGACATCGTCACCCAACCGGGCAAAATCGGCAGAGAGGATCGAGGGGGCAATCAGAAAATCTTTCATCAGCATCATCCATTGGCAGCCAGGGAGAAAAAACGGCGCAATTTTAACGTAAATGGCGGGCGAAAACGACTCGAATGCACAGGAAACGGGCGAATCGCCGCCCCTGCTGCGGTTGCCTGAGTGGGCGGTCAGTACCGCTGATGACAAGGCTGCAACAAAAAACGGCGCCCGGGGCGCCGTCTTATACTCGCTTACCGCTGGGGCTGCGGGTCGCTATCGCTCGGGTAATAACCCTGCTCCGGCTCGATACCGGGTGGATAGAACGCCAGCAGCTCAGCCACCTTGTTGCGCGTACCGCCATTACGGCTAATGGTACGCTTGACCAGGATCTCGTCGAGGCGAGCGCCGCGATAGAGCTCACGAGTCAGCTCGATATCATGGTTGCTGATCAGCACCGGCACCCCTTTTTCTGCCGCCGTATGACGGGCAAGGCGGGCCAGAATCGCCTGATCATCCAGGGTAAAACCGCCAGAGGCATAGTTAGTGAAGCTGGCAGTGGTCGAGAGCGGTGCATAGGGGGGATCACAATAGATCACCCAGTCCTCTTCGGCCCGCTTGATGGCGTCTGCGTAGCTTTCACAGATAAAGGTCGCCTTCTGCGCTTTCTCGGCAAAGGCCCACAACTCTTTTTCCGGGAAATAGGGCTTCTTATAGGAACCGAACGGGACGTTAAAGCCACCTTTTTTGTTATAACGGCACAGCCCGTTAAAACCGTGACGGTTCAGGAACAAGAACAGCAGCGCCCGCTCAAACGTGGTCTCGGTCTGATTAAACTGGGTGCGCAACCGATAATAAGCGGCCTTGTGATTGTGTTCTGCCACAAACAGCTGGCGCGCCTCGGTGATAAAACGATCCGGCGTCAGCTTGAGGTGATTGTACAGGCAGATCAGATCCGGATTGATGTCATTGAGCACATAGGCGTCGTAGTCAGTATTGAGAAACACCGACCCGGCCCCGACAAAGGGCTCCAGCAACACACGCCCGGCCGGCAGGCGCTCGGCAATCTCGTCAACCAGGGAGTATTTTCCCCCGGCCCATTTTAAAAAAGCGCGTGTTTTTTTCATGGAAATCCGGTGTGTAAGAAAGCAAGACCCAAAAAGGGGGACGATTCTACCCCCTTATCTGCTATCAAGGCTATTGCTTCAGCTCTTTTTGTATTTGGGCAAATGACTTGGGCCAGGGCTGACCTTTCAGCAAGGCAGGAGAAAGCGTGCGGATTGCACTCTTGGCCGGATTCAGCCCGGCATAATCCCCCTGCAGCACCACATACCAGGGGCTGCCGCGAAACTTGGTCTGATAGACCCACACCTTGCCGGATAAACCGTGCTCGGCCACAAACTGGTCCACCGCCTTGGTGTTGCTCGCCCCCATCAACTGAATACTGTAGTGGTTACGCGCTTTCTTGTTGAGGGTTGCAACCGGAGTCAAAGGCACCTTGGGGACCGAAGCCGGCAGCAACGGGCGGCTCACGGCGGTAGCACTGACCGGTTTAGTCGTCGCAGCGGCAGGCACAACGGGTTTGGCCTCTTCCTGCGCCATGACCGTGCTGGCCAAAGCCTTAGGGGTAACCACAGAGGCTGGTGTCTGCTGCTGGCGGCTAGCCGTCAACTCGTCGACCACCTGGCTAGGCAATGCGCCGCTGACCGGCGAGTTGGTCATCAGTTTTTCCACCACTTCATCGGATATCACCACCCTGCGCCCTTCATAATGGGTCGACTCCGTGGTCACCATCTCGCTATCCACGGCCTTAGGCAGCACGTTGACCTCAGGCTGCCAATCCTGGACGACACGGTTAGGATTGCTGAGTGCACTTTGAGGCTGTGCACCATGGGCCGCCGCACTAGGCTGCGTATCGGATGGTGCGACATCCCCGACACTGCCCCCCGCAGCATCCCCACCAGACAGCGGGGCCGGCAGGGCGGTGCTGAGCACCGGCTCAGGCTCGGCAGGCGACTGCCCAC
>JBOFSK010000070.1:0-6958 GCA_051651505.1 Aeromonas sp. | reverse complement strand
CATCGCCGTCACTATCAGGCGGACGATCCCATGTATACCGTGCTGGCCGGCTTTGTGGAGGCGGGGGAGAATCTTGAGCAGTGTGTGGCGCGGGAGGTGTTCGAGGAGAGCGGCATCCGGGTGCGCAATGTGCGCTATGTGGCGAGCCAGCCCTGGCCCTTCCCCCACAGCCTGATGATGGGTTTTACCGCCGACTACCAGAGCGGCGAAATCCGGGTGCAGGATGATGAACTGGTGGCCGCCGATTTCTTTGCGGCTGATAGGCTGCCACGTTTGCCGCCTCACGGCACTATCGCCCGGCGGCTGATCGAGTTGTCGTTGGCTGACGAGGGGTAACGAGGCGCTTATCTTTTCGCCGCCTCTTCTTCTCAAACAGGGCGCGCTGGTTTGCGCCCCTTCACATCTTTGCAACCGCGCGCCCATTTGCCACGTTTTGGGCAGTCCGATCCGGTGGGCAAAGTGGTATTATGGCCGCCATTTTATGCGTGATACGAACTCGGGAACTGGGATGAAAGAGCTGAAGAACGATCGATACCTGCGCGCTTTGCTGCGTCAGGATGTAGACATGACGCCGGTATGGATGATGCGCCAGGCTGGCCGTTATCTGCCGGAATACAAGGCGACTCGCGCCCAGGCGGGGGATTTCATGTCCCTGTGCCGCAATGCCGAGCTGGCCTGTGAAGTCACCCTGCAGCCGCTGCGCCGCTACCCGCTCGATGCCGCCATCCTCTTCTCCGACATCCTCACTGTGCCTGATGCCATGGGGCTCGGTCTCTACTTCGAGCAGGGTGAAGGCCCGCGTTTCGAGCGCCCGATTAAATCCATGGCTGACGTGCAGGCGCTGCCGATCCCGGATCCGGAAGATGAGCTGGGCTACGTGATGAATGCGGTGCGCACCATCCGCCGCGAGCTGAAGGGCGACGTACCGCTCATCGGCTTCTCCGGCAGCCCCTGGACCCTGGCCACCTACATGGTGGAGGGGGGCAGCTCCAAGGCGTTCACCAAGATCAAGCAGATGATGTACGCAGAGCCCATGACCCTGCATCTGCTGCTCGACAAGCTGGCTGACAGCGTGATTAGCTACCTCAACGCCCAGATCAAGGCGGGTGCCCAATCCGTCATGGTGTTCGACACCTGGGGCGGTGTGCTTACCCCGCGGGATTACCGCGATTTCTCCCTGCAGTACATGCACAAGATTGTCGATGGCCTGATCCGCGAGCACGACGGTCGCCGCGTGCCGGTTACCCTGTTCACCAAGAACGGCGGTCAGTGGCTGGAGCAGATCGCCGCCACCGGTTGTGATGCGCTGGGGCTGGACTGGACTATCGACATTGCCGATGCCAAGCGCCGGGTCGGCGATAAGGTGGCGCTGCAGGGCAACATGGATCCCTCCATGCTCTACGCAGCACCGGCACGGATCCGTGAAGAGGTTGCCTCCATTCTGGCCGGTTTCGGTCAGGGCAACGGCCACGTCTTCAATTTGGGCCACGGCATCCATCAGGATGTGAACCCGGAGCACGCCGGCGTGTTCGTCAACGCGGTGCACGAGCTCTCTGCTCAGTACCACGGTCGCTGAGGCTGCAGCCAGAGCTGACACAGATTGAAATGCGGGGCCATCAGGCCCCGTTTTATATTGACCAGGAGGCCGCAGGAGATGGGCCATGGCACTCGCGCAGGAGGCAAGATGAGGGGCAAGTCATTGGATTGGGGTATCGATCTTGGCGGTACCAAGTGTGAATGTGTGGTGCTGGATGGCGACAAGGTGCTGCTGCGTCATCGCATCCCCACCGAGCGAGCGGGTGGTTATGACCACATGATCGGCCAGATCGTCAAGCTGGTGGCCCAGTGCGTCGAGAAGGTTGGCCAGCGCCCGACCGTCATCGGCATGGGCACGCCGGGGGCGCGGGATCCGCAAACCGGTCTGATGAAGAACTGCAACACCACCGAGCTCAACGGCAAGCCCTTCAAGGAGGATCTGGAGCGTAAACTGGGGGTGCCGGTGCTGATCGCCAACGATGCCAACTGCTTCGCGCTGGCAGAAACCCATCTGGGGGCGGTGCGTCAGCACCATCCCGATGCGAAAGTGGTGTTCGGCATCATCATGGGCACCGGGGTGGGGGCTGGCATCGTGATCAGCGGCCAGATCCTCAATGGTCATCACGGTATCGCCGGTGAGTGGGGCCACAACGTGCTGGCCCCCGATGGCCCCGAGTGCTACTGCGGCAAGCGTGGCTGTGTCGAGACCTTGATCAGCGGCCCGGCGCTGGAAGCCTGGTATCAGGCCAAAGCCAAACGTCGTCTCTCGCTCGCTCAAATTGCCGCCCCCACCGCCTATGATCATGTGGCCAAGCTCACTATCGACCGGCTGCACCTGCTGTTTGGTCAGGCATTGGCCAACGTGGTCAATATTCTCGATCCGGATGTGATCGTCATCGGCGGCGGGGTGGGTAACGTACAGAGCCTTTACAGCGTGGGACGGCAGACAATTTTGCCCTTCCTCTTTAATCCCCGCTTCAGCGCCCCCATTATTGCGCCTGCCCTTGGCGACAGTGCCGGGGTATTCGGGGCGGCATTGCTGGCCCGTGGTGAATTCAAGGAGGCCCTGCTGTCATAGCCGGGGCTTTGGGTGGTCATGGCGCCGCCCTATCTGGATTAAAGGAAACGGATTCTCGATGATCAAGATTGCCATCAATGGTTACGGGCGGATCGGTCGCAATGTGTTGCGAGCCCTCTATGAAAGCGGGCGCGACCAGACCATCAAGATTGTCGCTATCAACGAGCTGGCGGCTCCCGAGGCCATGGTGCACCTGACCCGTTACGATACCAGTCACGGTCGCTTCCACCATCCGGTGCAACTGGCAGGCAACAGCATGCTGGTGGGGGAGGATCTTATCTCCCTGTTTGCCGAGCGGGATCCGGCGAACCTGCCGTGGCGGGCGCTAGGGGTGGATGTGGTGCTCGATTGCACCGGAGTGTTCGGCTCGCGGGCCGATGCCGAGCGACATCTGGCGGCGGGGGCGGGCAAGGTGCTGTTTTCCCATCCGGCGGATGCGGATGTGGATGCCACTGTGGTTTATGGGGTTAACCATCACACCCTTAGTGGGCGGGAGCGGATCGTCTCCAACGCCTCTTGTACCACCAACTGCGTGGTGCCGGTGATTGAAACATTGCATCGAGAATTCGAGATAAATTGTGGTACTATTACGACAATTCATTCGGCCATGCATGATCAGCAAGTCATCGATGCCTACCACAGTGACTTGCGCCGGACCCGCGCAGCCAGTCAGTCCATCATTCCGGTGGATACCAAGCTGGCCAAGGGGCTAGAGCGTATTCTGCCCCACTTCGCCGGCAAATTTGAGGCGATTGCGGTACGGGTGCCCACCATCAATGTGACTGCGATGGATCTCAGTATTACTGTTGGTAAAAAAGTGACAGTTACTGACGTAAATCAAGCCCTGCAACGGGCATCCAAGGGTACATTACACGGTATTCTGGATTACACGGAAGAGCCTTTGGTTTCCGTAGACTTCAATCATGATGCACACTCCTGCATCATTGATGGTACCCAGACCCGGGTGAGCGATGCCAACCTCGTCAAGCTGTTGATGTGGTGTGATAACGAATGGGGCTTCGCTAACCGGATGCTGGATACCACCCGGGCCATGATGGCCGCAGGCTGACCCTGCCCCGGGGACAAGGTTACTGTTTTTAACATTACCTGAAAATATAGAGGACTGAATATGTCTGTTATCAAGATGACTGACCTGGATCTGGCGGGTAAACGCGTTCTGATCCGTGCTGACCTGAACGTACCGGTAAAAGACGGCAAGGTCACTTCCGATGCACGTATCGTGGCGACGCTGCCGACCATCAAGCTGGCGCTGGAAAAGGGTGCCAAGCTGATGATCACCTCCCACCTGGGTCGTCCGACCGAGGGTGAATACAACGAAGAATTCTCCCTGGCTCCGGTTGTTAACTATCTGAAAGACGCTCTCTCTTGCCCGGTTCGTCTGGCCAAAGATTACCTGGATGGCGTAGAAGTTGCCGCCGGTGAGCTGGTTGTGCTGGAAAACTGCCGTTTCAACAAAGGCGAGAAGAAGAACACCGAAGAGCTGGCCAAAAAATACGCCGCCCTGTGTGATGTCTTTGTAATGGATGCGTTCGGTACTGCTCACCGCGCCGAAGGTTCTACCTACGGTGTTGCCCAGTTTGCACCTGTTGCTTGTGCAGGTCCCCTGCTGGCCGGTGAACTGGAAGCCCTGGGTAAAGCCATGCTCAAGCCAGAGCGCCCAATGGTTGCCATCGTTGGCGGCTCCAAGGTCTCTACCAAGCTGACCGTGCTGGAATCCCTCTCCAAGATCGCTGACCAGCTGGTAGTGGGTGGTGGCATCGCCAACACCTTTATCGCTGCTGCCGGTCACAACGTCGGCAAGTCCCTGTGCGAACACGACCTGCTGGACACCGCCAAGAAGCTGGCTGCCGAGACCAATATTCCGGTCACCACCGACGTGGTTGTGGGTAGCGAGTTCTCCGAGTCCACTCCGGCGACCATCAAGTCAGTGGCTGACGTGACCGACGGCGACATGATCTTCGACATCGGCCCTGACTCTGCCAAGGCCCTGGCTGACATCATCATGAACGCCAAGACCATTCTGTGGAACGGCCCGGTCGGTGTATTCGAGTTCGACCAGTTCTCTGCTGGCACCAAGGTGATCGCTGAAGCCATCGCTGCTTCTCCGGCCTTCTCCATCGCTGGCGGTGGTGACACCCTGGCTGCCATCGACAAGTTTGGCATCGCTGATAAAGTCTCCTACATCTCTACTGGCGGCGGCGCCTTCCTGGAGTTCGTAGAAGGCAAGGTACTGCCGGCTGTTGCTATGCTGGAACAGCGCGCGAAAGCCTAATTGACCCGAGACGGGGGGCCAAAGCCTCCCGTTTCGTTTATCATGTGGCCGCTGTGCCGGTTCATGATGAACCCCTCTTTTTTATTAACGGCATACGAGACAGGACGATAAAACATGTCTAAGAAAATTTTCGACTTCGTAAAACCTGGCGTGATCACTGGTGATGACGTTCAAAAAGTATTCGCTATCGCTAAAGAGAACGGCTTTGCTCTGCCAGCTGTTAACTGCGTCGGTACCGACTCTGTGAACGCCGTACTGGAAGCTGCCGCTAACGTTAAAGCGCCGGTGATCGTTCAGTTCTCCAACGGTGGTGCCGTATTCACCGCCGGTAAGGGTCTGAAGATGGAAGGCCAGCAAGCCGCCATCCTGGGTGCTATCTCTGGTGCCAAGCACGTTCACGCTGTTGCTGAAGCTTATGGCATCCCTGTGATCCTGCACACCGACCACGCTGCTAAGAAGCTGCTGCCGTGGATCGACGGTCTGCTGGAAGCGGGCGAGAAGCACTTTGCTGAAACTGGCAAGCCGCTGTTCTCCTCCCACATGCTGGATCTGTCCGAAGAGTCTCTGGAAGAGAACATCGACATCTGCTGCGAGTACTTGACCCGCATGGCCAAGATGGACATGACTTTGGAGCTGGAACTGGGTTGCACCGGTGGTGAAGAAGATGGCGTAGACAACAGCCACCTGGATCAGTCTTCCCTGTACACCCAGCCGGAAGATGTTGCTTACGCTTACGAGCGTCTGTCCAAGATCAGCCCGCGTTTCACCATCGCTGCCTCCTTCGGTAACGTGCACGGTGTATACAAGCCAGGCAACGTTAAGCTGACCCCGTCTATCCTGGACGCGTCCCAGAAGTTCGTATCCGAGAAGTTCGGTATCCCTGCCAAGTCTCTGGACTTCGTATTCCACGGTGGTTCAGGTTCTACTCTGGAAGAGATCCGCGAGTCCATCTCCTACGGCGTCGTGAAGATGAACATCGACACTGACACCCAGTGGGCGACTTGGGAAGGTCTGTTGAAGTTCTATCAGAAGAACGAAGCTTACCTGCAAGGCCAGCTGGGTAACCCAGAAGGCGCAGACAAGCCGAACAAGAAGTTCTACGATCCGCGCGTATGGCTGCGTGAAGGTCAGACTTCCATGATCAAGCGTCTGGAACAGGCTTTTGCTGATCTGAACGCCATCAACGTACTGTAATTCATTACAGCACCTTGATTGCATAAAAAGGCGCCCTTCGGGGCGCCTTTTGTGTTTCTGTGATCCACTCCGTCTGGTGGGTGATCGGCGTTCTGGCTATTATCGAAACAAACTTGCATATTTTATTAAACAATTTGCAACCAAGGCAGGATGCTGAACATGCAGACAGGAAAGAGCAACGGACATCAGGAGCACACCGCGTCCTATTATGCGGCCACCCGCAACGACCCGCAGCAGTGGCCTGAGCTGGAGGGTGAGCAGCAAGCGGACGTTTGTATTATTGGCGGCGGTTTCACCGGCCTTAACACCGCCATCAACCTGGCGGATGCCGGTTACAAGGTGGTGTTGCTTGAGGCTAATCGCATCGGTTGGGGGGCGTCCGGGCGCAACGGCGGTCAGCTTATTCGCGGTATCGGCCACGACACCAGCCAGTTTGCCCGCTGGATTGGCGAGCAAGGGGTGCGCGAGCTCGACCTGATGGGGCTGGAGGCGGTGCAACTGGTGCGCGAGCGAGTCGAGCGCTTCAACATCGATTGCGACCTCACTTGGGGCTACTGCGATCTGGCCACCCGCCAGCGCCATCTGGCCGGCTTTGAGGAGGATCTCGCCCATCTGGCGAGCCTGGGTTATGAGCATGAGCTAACGCTGGTAGCACGGGAAGATATTCATAGCGTGGTGGGGTCTGATCGCTACATCGGCGGCCTGATCGACATGGGCTCTGGTCATCTGCATCCGCTTAATCTAGCGCTGGGTGAGGCCCGTGCTGCCGCCAGCCTCGGAGTTGCCCTGTTCGAGCAATCCAGAGTGACCCATATCGACTACGGCAAGCGGGTCGAGGTGACCACCGCCCACGGCCG
>JBOFSK010000069.1:0-5405 GCA_051651505.1 Aeromonas sp. | reverse complement strand
TCAGGTTGTGTTGGGCAGAAGATTAAGATAACGCACGCAGTGCGGTCTTTACCGGTTCGTGTGCTGATATGGCTCAGTTGGTAGAGCGCATCCTTGGTAAGGATGAGGTCCCCAGTTCGACTCTGGGTATCAGCACCATGAAAATGAAAGCCTCCCTGAAAAGGGAGGCTTTTTTTATTCTACATAACACCGTTTGGTTGCCATATCAGGCGAGCCAGCCCGTTTTGTGTCCATCACACTTCTGCACAGCGACGTGCCATATTTACCACCCCATCTTCCATCTGCACGTCGATCTTGAAGCCGAGCCGCTTGGCGAGGTTGATCATGCCGCGATTGCTCGGCATGGTCATGCCGGATAGCTGGCCAATTCCCTGCTCTTTGGCGTAGCGGATGATCTTCTCCATCAGCAATTTGCCGAGCCCCACGCCTTTTAGGTCTGAACGTACCAGGATGGCAAACTCCGCATCGCTTAGGTCTGGCATGGAGATGGCGCGCACCACACCAATAATCTGATCTTTCAGATCGCCATCTTGCCCTACTGCCACAAAGGCCATCTCGCGGTCGTAATCTATTTGGGTCATGCGAGCCAGCTCTTCATGACCCAGTTCGCCCACATCGGCGAAGAAGCGTTTGTACCTGTCTTCATCGGAGACTTGCAGTACGAACTGCTTGTGAGCGGGTTCATCTTCCGGCCGGATCGGGCGCAGCAGGATGTGGCGCTGATCTTTCAGCCAAGTGCCCTCCTCCAATTCGGTGGGATAGGGGCGGATCGCCAGTCGGTTGCTGGTCGGGATGGCGGGGTCTGTCAGGGTGAGGCTGGCATCCAGTACCACCATCTCGGCACCGTATGCTTGCAGTGGGTGAAGATCCAGCTCCTGAATTTGTGGACAGGCGAGCAACAGTTCGGAAAGTTGGCAGAGCACTTGACCGAGGGCATCGATATCCAGTTGCTCCGGCATCGCCCGTTCACGGATCTTGCGGCTTTTGAGGGCTCCGATGATCTGGTAACGAGCCAGCGCCTGATTGAGCGGTGGCAGGGCCGCTACCATCTCCTGTGGTGCGGCACCCGATTCGCCAAGCAGGATGACGGGGCCAAAGATGGCGTCTTGCTGGATACGTACCCGCAGCTCGAGGCCGCCGCTGCGGCGAGCCATCCGTTGCACAAGTAAGCCTTCGATGCGGGCGCCGGGATCGTGCTGTCTCACCCGATCCAGAATGGCGTCAGCCGCTTGTGCTACTTCGGCCGAGGTGCGCAGGTTGAGCATCACGCCGTGCACGGCGGACTTGTGGAGGATATCCGGTGAGCGCAGTTTGACTGCCACTGGATAACCGATCTGCTCGGCGGTCAGGGTCGCCTCGATGGCATCGCTGACGATCCAGGTTGGCAGGGTCGAGAGGCCGGCAGCTTGCAAGATCGGGTGGACCTGGTGGGTGTCCAGCCTCAGCTGCTTGCGATTCTGCGCCTGGCGGATCAGTTGCTGGCACAGCTCGCCATTGAGTTGGTTGCCGTGCAGTGACGCTGGGGTTTCCATTAGCTGCTTCTGGTTGCGGCGATATTCCACCATGTGTGTAAAGGCGGCCATGGCGCTTTCTGGCGTGCGATAGGTCGGGAAGCCTGCCTCGGTAAAGAGTTTGCGTCCCTCTTGCGCCGAGTATTCGCCAGTCCAGTTGGTCAGAATATTGAAACGGCGCGCTCTGGGGTGCTGTTTCAGATGAGCGATGAGGTGGCTGGCCAGCGGCGCGCAAGGGGCCGTAAGTGAAGGGGCGTGGATGATCAGGATAGCGTCGATGTCATCCTCCTGCAGTATGCCGTCCAGCGCCACCTGATAAGTCGCCATGGTGGCATCACTGCCGATATCGAGCGGTGGGCGGGCCAGCTTACCACCCCGTTCCAGCAGCACATCCACCGCCATATTGGCCAATCCGCGGCCGTTGGAGATGATGGCGAGCCGCTCCCCTTTGAGGGTCATGGAGTGGCTCAGGGTTTCGACCGCGGCAAACAGCTCATGGGTATCTCGCACCCGCAGCATGCCGGCACGGCGGATGGCGGCGTCATAGACATTGTCGAGGCCGTGGGCTGGATCGTGGCGCCCGCTTTTTAGCACCAGGATCGGCTTGTTGCGCGAGGCTGCCCGTGCCGCCGAGAGAAAGTGGCGGGCGTCGTGCAGCTTGTCCATGTAGATCAAAATGGCGCGGGTGGCGCTGTCGCGGGAGAGTTGGTCCAGCAGCTGGCCGAAGTCGATGTCGCAGTGATCGCCCAAGGAGATGAAGGCGGAGAAGCCCAGTTCATGCTGTTTGGCCCAATCCAAAATGGTGGTACTGACAGCGGCGGATTGCGACAGAAAGGCGACCTGTCCGGGTTTGGCGGCAATGGGAGAAAAGCTGGCGTTGATCCCCAAGCCGGGTAGCAGCATCCCCATGCTGTTGGGGCCGAGTAGGCGAATGCCATATTGCTGGCAGACCCGTTTTAGTTCCAGTCGCTCCTCAGGGGAAAAGTCGGCGGCCAGTATGATGGCCGCACCCGTGCCCTTTTGGCCGAGCGCTTCTAGTAATGGCAAGACCCGATCCCGCCTGGTGCAGATAATGGCGAGATCCGGGGTCAGTGGCAGGCTGGCGATATCGGGATAGGCCAGTACACCGGCGATGGCCTTGTTGCGTGGGGTGACGGGGAGAATGGGCCCTTTGAAGTGGCCCGCCAGCAGGTGGCGCACGATCACATGACCTGCTTTCTGTGGATCGGTCGAGGCACCGATCACGGCGATTGATTGGGGTTTGAACAGCCGATCCAGACCGTGTGCTTGCATGGGGACTCCCGATAACAGGGTAAGCTATCAGTCTAATACGCCTTTGCTGCGGGTTTTGTGACCGGGAGTTGATCGCTGTTTTTTAGCGGGCAAGCGGATAAAGGCGTGTTTAACCACGATACTGCCGCCAAGAGGATGGGGCCCGGGTGGCCCAACAGGGCGGCGGTGCGCGATCAAAAGGGTGTTGGCTGGCGACCTGATGTGATCAGCGCATTATGCGCCCTGATCTTGCGCTGTGGTCCAAAAAGCGCGGATCAGCGGCTCTTGCAGTCGTCTCTTGAGCACCCCAATTCCCACCTCAAATGGCTTGAAGGCGGGCTTGAGGTCGATGATCCGCACCTTATCGCCGAGGGGGCTGTGGTCGATCACCGCCGCCGGGACCAGCCCCACGCCACAACCGAGCGCCACCATGGCGACGATCCCCTCGTTACCCGCTACTTCGGCATAGATGTTGGGGGCGATTCCCTTGTTGCGAAACCACTGATCGCTGCGTTTGCGGGCTAGCCCCTGCTCGGAGAGGATCAACGGCAGCTGCTCCCAGTCCGGCTCCCCTTGGCGGAACCACTGGTTCAGCTGGGGCGCGTTGCGCGGTGCAATAAACACCAGCGGCACCAGCTGCAGGCTGGCAAATTCCAGCTTGGCGGGCAGGGCATCCGGGCGGGCCGCGATGGCGAGATCGGCCTCGTCTGCCAGGATTTTATCTACTGCCAGTGCCGGGTCACCGGTTTCCAGCTTGATCTCCAGCTGGGGATAGCGGCGGCGAAAGCGCTCCAGCACCTCGGGCAGCAGAAAGTAGCTGGCGGTGACCGAACAGAACACCCGCAGCCGCCCTTGCAGCGGTTCGTCGCTGCGTTTGAGCTCCTGCTTGAGCTGACGCCACTCCCGCAACAGGCCACCACCAAACATCCGCAGCTTGTCGCCAGCGGGGGTGAGCCGCACCGAGCGGTTATCCCGCTCGAACAGGAGGCAGCCGGTCTCCTGCTCCAGTCGCTGGATGGCGCGACTCAGGGTCGAGGGGCTGACCGCCATGGCATCGGCGCTCTTGCCGAAGTGGAGCGAGTCGGCGAGATGGAGAAACAGCTCGAGATTACGAAGGTCCATTGATCACTTCCTGTGGTATTCAAGGCATTGCATCATGCCGAACCGTTCAGTTTAGGCCACTACTCCCCAGATAATTCATCTGCAATTACGCGGAAATAGGGAGTCACATGAGGTGAAATTGCCAAGAATCATCTTTCAATTATTGCAACGTACTGTTTCGAATATATCAGTTCAGGCAATAAGTATCCCGCGCTATAGTGGCTCAGACAACGCCACAAATCGGCATGGAATCAATCAAACGGAGCAATCACCATGGCTAACTATTTCAACACCTTGAACCTGCGTCAGCAGTTGGCCCAGCTGGGCAAATGTCGTTTCATGCAGCGGGCGGAATTCGCCGACGGTTGCAACGTGCTGAAGGGCAAGAAGGTGGTGATTGTGGGCTGTGGTGCCCAAGGGCTGAACCAGGGGCTGAATATGCGTGACTCCGGGCTGGATATCTCCTACGCCCTGCGCAAGGCCGCTATCACCGAGCAGCGCGCCTCCTGGCAGAAGGCCACCGACAACGGCTTCGCGGTCGGCACCTATGAAGAGCTGATCCCGACCGCCGATCTGGTATTGAACCTGACCCCGGACAAGCAGCACGCCGACGTAGTGAAAACCGTGATGCCACTGATGAAACAGGGCGCTGCGCTGGGTTACTCTCATGGCTTCAACGTGGTGGAAGAGGGTCAGCAGATCCGCGCCGACATCACAGTCGTGATGGTGGCGCCCAAGTGCCCGGGTACCGAAGTGCGGGAAGAGTATAAACGCGGTTTCGGCGTGCCAACCCTGCTTGCCGTGCATCCGGAAAATGACCCGAAAGGCGAAGGCATGGCCATCGCCAAGGCGTGGGCCTCTGCCACTGGCGGCGACCGTGCCGGGGTGCTGGAATCCTCCTTCGTGGCGGAAGTGAAATCTGACCTGATGGGCGAGCAGACCATCCTCTGCGGCATGCTGCAGGCCGGTTCCCTGCTCTGCTACGATAAGCTGGTTGCCGAAGGGACAGACCCGGCTTACGCCGGCAAGCTGATCCAGTTCGGTTGGGAGACCATCACCGAAGCCCTCAAGCAGGGTGGCATCAGCCTGATGATGGACCGACTCGCCAACCCGGCCAAACTGCGTGCCTTCGCGCTCTCCGAGCAGCTTAAGACCCTGATGCGCCCGCTGTTCGAGAAGCACATGGACGACATCATCGCCGGTGAGTTCTCCCGCGGCATGATGGCCGACTGGGCCGAAGATGACGTCAAACTGTTTACCTGGCGTGAAGAGACCGGCAAATCTGCCTTCGAAAACGCCCCGGCGTTCACTGGCAAGATTGCTGAGCAGGAGTACTTTGATAATGGCGTGGTGATGGTGGCCATGGTCAAGGCGGGGGTCGAGCTGGCGTTCGAGACCATGGTGGCTTCCGGTATCTACGAGGAGTCTGCCTACTACGAATCCCTGCACGAGCTGCCGCTGATCGCCAACACAGTTGCTCGCAAGCGTCTGTACGAGATGAACGTGGTCATCTCCGACACC
>JBOFSK010000068.1:0-13383 GCA_051651505.1 Aeromonas sp. | reverse complement strand
TTATCTCGCAGCAGCACGTTCTCCTCTGCCAGCGCCTGAGTGGAGGAGAGAGATTGATACTCCTCCAGCCCCTGCGCCGCTTCGCGCCAGGTTTTCTCTACCAGCAGCTCCAGATCCTGGCGGGTCTTGGCTTGCAGCAGATTGACCTGCAATTCGGCGCTCTTGGCCGCCTGTACCGTTTCGGAGCGGCCATCGCGACTCACCAGCGGCATACTGACCCCAACCCCCACCATCCAGTCCGGGGCAGTTTTGGCGGCCAGCGAATCGTCTTCATAGAGGTTGTAGTTGCCGTACATGAAGACTTCGGGGGCATATTTGCCCTTCTCCATCCGGATCATCCCCTTGGCCTGATCCTTCTTGGCACTGAGCAACTTGAGGCCGGGGTGCACCTCCAGGGTCTGGCTTACCAGCTCATCGAGCCTGGGCAATGCTTGATTGACGAACAGGCTACTGCCGGGCTCTGCACTGGGCAATTTAAGCATACGACCGAGGGCCAGTTCGGTGATCTCAAGGCTACGACGTGACTTCTGGGTATCGATGCGGGCCCGATCATAGGCCGACTCGGCGGAGAGACGCTCCACCCGGGCGATCTGACCCTGCGCTTCGAGCTTCTTGGCATGATCCAGATGGTGGGCCAGCCCCTCTTCGATCTCCTGCTTGGTCCGCACCACTTGAGCCGCCAGCACCACCCCGAAATAGGTCTGGGAGAGGCTTTCAAAGGTGGCTTGCTGCTTGAGGACCAGTAACTGCTGCGCCTCACTCACCTGCGCCTGGCGGATATCCTGCGCCGCATCGATACGACCACCGGCAAACAGCGGCCAGAGCATCTTGACCGAGCTGGTCACCACATTCTGTTTAGTGAGAGGTGTAACGAAGTCGTCAGGAGAGAGGTGGGGAAGAGACACCGGCAATTTGCCCAGAATGCCCTGCAACGCCTTGATCAGCTCCGGATGGCTGGCGATGGGGTTGAGATCCATCAGGTCAAGTTGCAGCGGCTGATCGAGGTGGGTATAGCTGGCTCCCACTTCTACCTTGGGCAGATACATGGATTTGGCGGCCTCACGCAGCTGCTTGGCCCGATCCACGCCAGCCTGCTCGGCAGCCAACCCTTCATCCTGCTGGATGACCCGAGTCCAGGCTTCGCCGAAACTGATGGTCTGCGCCTGTGCTGACCCCAGCACAGCCCCCATCAGACACGGCCAGAGTGATTTAATGAACCTTGCTGTCATAGATCCCCAATCCGCTGTTGTTAGATACGCGCGTGTGTTGCATAAATGTTTGGAGCATTTGCTCGATACAATACTCGCTATCATAACGCAAAACGAAGTGGGTAACTGGACGGACATGATACAAGGGTGTGACCCGAATGGTGCAGCTTCGCTGACTGAGCAATATAGCGAATTTTCAACGACTCCAGAATTTGCAAGCCTTGGCGAGACGTTTTTTTCAGAAAAAAATGGCTGACGCTCAAATACTAACCTTTTCTCCTGCCTAAAAAATGCGTAATATACGCCGCCCTAAGCCGATGGTAGCCGTGAAATGCAGATAGGTCCCCACACGCTTGAAACACCCTTGATTGTGGCTCCCATGGCCGGTGTAACTGACCGACCATTTCGTGAACTTTGTTTACGATTGGGGGCTGGCATGGCCGTTTCCGAGATGCTGCTGGCCAACCCGGATGTCTGGGATACCCAGAAAACCAGGATGAGGATGGATCACTCTGCAGAAGGCGGTTTGCGATCGGTCCAGATTGCCGGGGCCGACCCCGAGATGATGGCGTTTGCTGCCCGCTACAACGTGGAGCAGGGCGCACAGATCGTCGACATCAACATGGGGTGTCCGGCAAAAAAAGTGAATAAAAAGTTGGCAGGTTCTGCCTTGCTGCGTGTACCCGACCAGGTCAAAGCCATTTGCCGGGCCGTGGTGGATGCCGTGGAGGTGCCTGTCACCTTGAAGATCCGCACAGGATGGGATCCGGATAACCGCAATGGCGTGGAGATCGCCCGAATCGCCGAAGATTGCGGTATCGCGGCCCTTGCCGTGCATGGTCGTACCCGTGCCTGCCTTTATCGGGGCGAAGCGGAATACGACACGATCAGGGCGATTAAGCAGGCCGTATCGATTCCTGTTGTCGCCAATGGTGACATCAACAGCCCGGAGAAAGCCCGGTATGTCCTCGACTATACCGGTGTCGACGCCGTGATGATCGGCCGAGCTGCGCAAGGACGACCCTGGATTTTCCGGGAAATCCGTCATTTTCTTGAGACGGGTACCAAGCTGCCTCCCCCCGAAAGGGAAGAGGTTCGCACCCTGATGAACGAGCATGTCACCAATCTGCACCGTTTTTATGGTGCCTATTTGGGCGCGCGCATTGCTCGTAAACACGTGGGCTGGTATCTGGATGAAGAAGAGACGGGCCGAGAATTCCGTAAGCACTTCAATGCCCTGGATTGTGCAGATGCACAACTCGAGGCACTCGAAGCGTATTTCGATGGATTAGGTTAACAAGATAACTAAAGAGCCGACCGAATATGTTCGAACAAACCCTGACTTCTGATGCATTGGTAACAACTACTCACAATCACGCTGCCGAGCCGACCCAGCGCCCCCTGCGTGACTCTGTGCAACAGGCCCTGCGTAACTACCTGGCCCAGTTGAACGGTCAGGAAGTGATTGAACTGTACGATATGGTTCTCTCCGAAGTTGAAGCGCCGATGCTGGACGTGATCATGCAGTACACCCGTGGTAACCAGACTCGCGCTGCCGTGATGATGGGGATCAACCGTGGCACTCTGCGCAAGAAGCTCAAGCGTTACGGCATGAACTGATTGTTGGCTGTCAGCCATTGATATGAAAGGCGCCCGGTAGCAATACCTGGCGCCTTTCCTTTATGCTCTCCCCCTCCATTTCACCATGACAACCCCAGTGAACCGCACCCCCCTGCTGCTGATGGTACTGGTCACCCTGCTGGCCGCTGCTGGCTGGATATTCTCAAAAGAGGCGATCCACCAACTGCCTCCCGCCGCCTTTATCGGTAGCCGCTTCCTGCTGGCGGCAGTCTTGCTGCTGCCGCTGGCCTGGCTACGTGAACCGCCGCCGACCCGCGCCCAGCTGCGACGCGCCGCTGGTTGCGGCACTCTGCTTGGCACCAGCCTGCTGCTGTGGGTCACCGCCATCAGCCAGAGCGATGCGCTCGGCAGCGGCGCCTTTATCATGAGTATCGCCACCCTGATGGCGCCGCTGGCCGCCTGGGCCGCCTTCAAGAGCACACCCGGTCGCCACTACTGGCTCACCCTGCCCATCGCCATCGCGGGCCTGCTACTGCTCTCCAATAGCACCCAGTGGGGAGTCTCGCTATCGCTGTTCTGGTTTCTGGCAGCGGCTACCACCCTCGGCATCCAGCTCGCTGTCCATCGCCACTTTGCCCAATCCATTCCCCCCACCTGGCTTACCTGCATCCAGCTGGCGATGACCGGCCTGATCGCTACCCTGCTCTCCCTGCTGACCGAACAGTGGCCCGAGGCGGGGGTCAGCCACGGCATCTGGGGCTGGTTTGCGGCGAGCGTGTTGATCGCCACCACCTTGCGCTACTGGCTGCTCACCCACGCATTGAGCAAGATGACGACCGCCCACGCCGCTCTGATGATGCTGCTCGAACCAATCTGGACCCTGCTGCTGAGCACCCTTGTATATAACGAACCCCTCGGCGGCGCCAAACTGGCCGGAGCCGGACTGGTGCTCAGCGCCTTGGTGCTCTACCAACTCCCCCTGCTGCTGCGCAGCGCCAGGCTAAAAGCTGCGGCCTGATGATCGGCACCGCCCTGAGGACGGTGCCATCAATTTGTCCTCTTCCTCGCCCCCCAACTCCGGCGCATGCTGATGTTCTGTTAACAGTATTCAACCATTGGTATCGAGAGGGTTAAAGGGCATACCCCATGAAAAAATGCCATATGGCCAGCTTGATGCAAGTCACATTCCGCCCTGTGCCAGCACCCTATCATGCCCCCCTCATTCGCCAGCCCGTCAAGTTGGCGATTGCACTAAAGTGGAACACTCACAAAATAATAAGAGAACACATCATGCAGCAAACCAGCACCCTCAAGACGGTCATGGTCAGCATATTGGCAACCGCCATGCTGATCTTTGTGGCCCAGTACCTGATAGGTAAACAGGAGGTCAAGATCGGCATCGCCATCATTCCGATCCTGCCGATGCTCTTTGCCGTCATCATTGGCATGTGCATTTCCGCCAAACCCATCAAGGATCGCATCCCCGGCTGGAAGACGCTCTTCACCGAAAAAGAAGAGGGTTTCTGCGGCAAGATGGTGGGCTTCAGCCTGCTGATCCTGGGCACCCAGTACGCCGGGATGATCATCCCCAATCTGAAGATGATCCTGAGCGTCGGCGTACCGCTGTTCCTGCAGGAGATTGGCAACCTGTTGCCGATCCTGATCGCCATTCCGCTGGCGGTGAAGTTCGGCTTTGGCCGGCGCGCCATCGGGGCCTGCTCCTCCATCAGTCGTGAGCCATCCGTTGCCGTGATCCAGGGCAAATTTGGCACCGGCTCCCAGGAGTACATCGGTGTGCTGGCCATCTACCTGTGCGGCTCCGTCATCGGCACCCTCTGGTTCAGCGTGCTGGGCAGTATCGCCCCGCTCACCGGTCTGCACCCGCTGGCACTGGCTGCCGGGGCGGGCGTAGGCTCAGGCTCCATGCTAAGTGCCGCCTCCGGTGCTCTGATCAACGGTCTCGATGAAGCGCTGGCCCAGCAAGTACTGAGCATCGCGGCTGCCTCAAACCTGCTCTCGTCCGCTCTCGGCGCCCTCTCCCTCACCTATCTGGGTCTGCCGCTCGCTGAAAAAATCTATGCCCTGACCGCTAAAGGAGAGAAAGCATGAAAAGCATCGTGATGGATATGCGGTTTGTCTTTCTGGCAATCCTGCTGGCCATGTTTACCCAGACCCTGACCACCGGCACCCCGCTGTGGCTGATGGGTGACAGCTTTATCGCCATGTCGCTGGTGGTGTTTTCTTCGCTGGTGGCCAAGCGCTATCTGCCTTCCTCCCTGCCGGCATTTGCCTATGCCACCATCATCGGCATTCTGATCTGCCTGCCACAGACCCCGGTGCGCGGCCTCTTCATTGACGCCGTCGCCAAGATCTCCTTCCTCTCCTGCTGCGTGCCGCTGCTGGCCTTTGCCGGTCTTTCGGTGGGTGGTCAGCTGGAAGAGCTGAAGAAGATGTCCTGGAAAGTGATCCTGATCTTTATGATCGTCTCCACCTGTTGCTTCTTCGGCGCCTCGCTGGTTGCCCAGATCGGCTTCACCATGCAAGGGCTTATCTGATGAATCACTACACCATTGAACCGGCGCTGCTGGCCCTGCGTGACTTCAGTCAGGAAGTGCGCCATCACCTGCACACCATTCCGGAGGCCTCTGGCGTCGAGTTCAAGACCTCGGCCTACTGCCGCGAGCTGATGACGGGCTTCGGCTATCGCCTTACCGACTACCCGGGCTTCACCGGTTTTCACGGGGATCTGCTGGTTGATCCGGCACTGCCGACCATCGCCTTCCGTGCCGATATGGATGGCCTCGAGATGCACGACATGAGCGAGGTGGCATTCAAGTCAAGCCATGAGGGGATGGCCCACAACTGTGGCCACGACTCCCATATGGCCATTGCCCTGACCGCGGCCAAGTTTCTGGCGGGTAACCGAGCATGCTTGCAATATAATGTCCGCTTTATCTTCCAGATGGCGGAAGAGGATATGCGCGTACCGGGCGCCGAGAAGATGGTGGAACTGGGTTGCATGAAGGGGGTGGACGAGGTCTATGCCCTCCATAACGATGCCGCCATGGAGACCGGCACCATCAAGTTCAACAACGGTGTTATGTCCTCTTGGGGCTCCGCCTGGACGCTGAATGTGCATGGCATTTCTGCCCACGGCTCTACCCCCCACAAGGGGCTGGATGCCATCCGTGAAGCGGTGCGGATCATCGAGGACATGGACTATATCGTCGCCAAGCGCACTAGTCCGTTCAGCCCGGCGGTGTTTGGTTGCGGCATGATCAATGGCGGCACCATTCCCAACGCTATTGCTGATCATGTGCAGGCGCGCGGCACCATCCGTGCCATGGATGCCGAGACCGACCAGATCCTGAAGAACAGCTTCAAGGAAATAGTGGCCCAAAGCGAGTTGCGTGGCTTCAAGACCAAGATGGTCTATGCCGGTTATCCAGCAGTGGAGAACCATAGCGACGCCTACGCCCGCCTGCTGCAAGCGGCCACCGACGTCTTGCCCAGCGAGGGGATCAACGCCCAGGGTCAGCCGATGACGGGCAGCGAAGATTTCAGCTACATGGTCAACGCCTGCCGTGGCCGCAAGGGGGCCATGTTCTTCCTCGGCAGCGGCTGTCAGGCCAAAGGGATCTGCAACTACCTGCATGCAAATCCCTACTATCTGGATGACGACTGCCTGTTAGTGGGAGCCCAGATCTTTATCAAGCTGGCAACGACTAAAAGCGCCTGACAGGCCAAGGGATTTGCAACTACCTGCATCAGGTCAAATCCCCTACTACCTGGATGACGACTGCCTGTTAGTGGGAGCCCAGATATTTATCAAGCTGGCGACCCGCCGCGCTTAATTCCGCATTCTGAAAAAACCAAAAGAGAGGCCATGGCCTCTCTTTTTTTGTCTCTGCATTTTTGCTCTGGGCACGGTCAGCAACCCTCGGCTAGAGCCACGGCAGCTCCGCCATATTGGCGGCGGGCGGCTGGTTGATAAGGTGCAGCTGCACCGTCTCCCGGCTGATATGGGGGGCGTAGAGCTGGATAAAGTCGTACATGTAGTCGCGCAGATGGGCATGCTTGCGCAGGCAGATATGGGTGGCACTCGAGGCAATCAGGTGGTCGATGTTGAGGCTCACCAGCGTCTCCCTGTCCCCTTCGTCGAAGGCCACACTGGCGATCACCCCGATCCCCAGCCCGAGCCGGACGTAGTGCTTGATCACATCGGTATCGGTGGCCGTCAGTACAGTTTTTGGCGAAAGGCCGTGGCGACTGAAGGCTTTGTCCATCTTGGAGCGGCCGGTAAAGCCGAACACATAGGTGATCAGGGGATAGCGAGCCAGATCCGCCATCGACAACGGCTGACAGTCGATCAGCGGATGGCCGTGGGGCACCACCACGCTGCGGCCCCAGCGATGGCAGGGGACGGCGGCCAACTCGTCGAACAGATACATGGATTCGGTGGCGATCGCCATATCCACATCACCACTTTGTACCATCTGGGCCAACTGGGCGGGCGCTCCCTGATGAAGGTTGATCGCCACCTCAGGATAACGGCGGGTGAACTCGGTGATCACCGCTGGCAGCTTATAGCGTGCCTGGGTGTGGGTGGTGGCGATGCGCAGCACCCCGCTGGTGGCCAGCTGCTCTCCCAGCGACAGCTGGTTGATCTGCGCCACCTGCGCCACCACCCCCTTGGCCAGCTCCATCACCTGCTCCCCAGCGCGGGTTAAACCGACCAGATTCTTCCCCTTGCGGGTAAAGAGGGCGAACCCCAGCTCATCTTCCAGCATCTTCATCTGCTTGCTGAGGGTAGGCTGGGAGGTATAGAGCTTCTCCGCCGTCGCCGAGATGTTGAAGTTGTTCTTCACGATCTCGGTAAAGTTCTTGAGCCGGGCGATGTTCATCTGGGTAAGGGATCTCGCTGCTGCCGCCAGCAAAACTGACGTTGATAAGAGCGCGCGGGGCTGATCCCGCACCTGACCGCCGACCATACCACAGCGCCGCGCACCATAACCTGCCCTAGGTCAGAAAGCGGCACGTTGGTCGCTGGCGAGCATGACCCCAGGTCTGACAAACAGGATGCCGATGCCCCGGTTGCGCCCGCGGCCAAAACGCGGTGACAACCGTAGCTTGTGGCTGGCATAGACGGCGGTAAAGACCAGCGGGTGACACCAGATGATAAGGGTCGCCACCTAACCGGCACGCCACCCCTGCGACCCGCTGCGCACTATGATGAGCAGGGAGTCCGGCCCTGACATCACCTTAAGCAACAAGCTCGAGACCACAAACAGCGCCAGATCATGAATACCCCCCCTCACCCCACCCTAGACAACCAAACGAAGAAGGCTCCGCAGAGCCCCCTTCCTTCTCACTGTCACCTCATCTGACGCATCAGAAGGGATCACCGACCCTTAGGGCCGCAGCGCCTTCTCTGCCCGGGAGATACCGCAGACCCCGGAGCGCACCACTTCGATGATCTCATTGGTCTGGGCGGCGGTCTTGATAAAGGCATCCAGCTTTTCGCTGGTGCCCACCAGCTGCACCGTGTACTGATCGGGGGTAACATCGACGATCTGACCACGGAAGATATCCGCCAGCCGCTTCAGCTCGTCACGGGCGCCACCGGCGGCGCGCGCCTTGACTAGCGCTATCTCCCGCTCGATATGATCCCCTTCGCTCAAGTCACATACCTTGAGCACATCCACCAGCTTGTGCAATTGCTTCTGGATCTGCTCCAGCACCCGCTCGTCACCCAGGGTGACTATGGTCATGCGCGACAAGGTGGGATCCTCGGTCGGTGCCACTGTCAAGGTCTCGATGTTATAGCCACGTTGGGAGAAGAGGCCCACCACACGGCTCAGGGCGCCGGATTCGTTTTCCAGCAGTACTGAAATGATATGCCTCATGATATTTCCCCCGCCTTGCTCAGCCACATCTCATCCATACAACCGGATGCTACCGACATAATGATGTGTCTCATCAGGTCCTCTCCGTCTTGCTCAGCCACATCTCGTCCATGGCACCAAATTTGATCTGCATCGGATAAACATGCTCATCCGGGTCGACCGAGATATCCATAAACACCAGCCGATCTTTCATAGCGAAGGCCCTCTCCATGGCGCCCTCCAGCTCGGCCGGATCGCTCACCGCGATGCCAACGTGGCCGTAGGCTTCCGCCAGTTTGACGAAGTCCGGCAGGGACTCCATGTAGGAGTGGCTGTGACGGCCGCCATAGAACATCTTTTGCCATTGCTTGACCATGCCCAGCGCACGGTTGTTGATGGAGATGATCTTGATGGGCACCCCGTACTGCAAGCAGGTAGAGAGCTCCTGAATGTTCATCTGCACCGAGCCATCACCGGTGACGCAGCAGACCACCGCATCCGGGTTGGCAAACTGAGCCCCCATGGCGGCCGGAATACCAAAGCCCATGGTGCCAAGGCCACCGGAGTTGATCCACTGGCGCGGTTTGGCAAAGGGGTAGTAGAGCGCGGCAAACATCTGGTGCTGGCCCACGTCAGAGGCGACGAAGGCTTGGCCCTGAGTTACCTTGTAGAGGGTCTCGATCACCTGCTGCGGCTTGATCAGGGTGGGGTGGGTTTCATAGGCCAGACAATGGCGGGAACGCCACTGGTTGATCTGGCTCCACCAATCGGTCATCGCTTCCTTATCGTTATCGAAGCCACACTCGCGGATCACCTCCAACATCTGTTCCAGCACGGTCTCTACCGAGCCAACGATGGGCACATGGGCCTGCACCGTCTTGGAGATAGATGTTGGATCGATATCGATATGCACTATGGTGGCATGGGGGCAGAACTTGGCCACGTTGTTGGTCACACGATCATCGAAGCGGGCACCCACGGCAAAAATCAGATCCGCATTGTGCATAGTCTTGTTAGCTTCGAAGGTGCCGTGCATCCCCAGCATGCCGATAAATTGCGGATGAGTCCCCGAAAAGGCCCCTAACCCCATCAGGGTGGTGGTGACCGGCAGATTCAACAACTCAGCCAGCTTGGTCACCAGATGATCCGCATTGGCGTTGATGGCACCGCCGCCGACGTACATCACCGGGCGCTGGGCATCCACCAGCAACTTGGCGGCCCGCTTGATCTGCCCCTTGTGGCCCGACTTGGTCGGATTGTAGGAACGCATGCTGACCGACTCGGGATACTGATAAGGGAATTTTTCTTTGGGGTTCTGCACATCTTTGGGCAGATCCACCACCACCGGCCCCGGGCGGCCGCTGGCGGCAATGTAGTAGGCCTTCTTGATGGCCTCGGGAATGTCGCTCGCCTTCTTACACAGAAAGCTGTGCTTCACCACCGGACGGGAGATACCGATCATGTCGGTCTCCTGAAATGCATCCTCACCGATCATGGTGGTCGGCACCTGGCCGGAGAGGATCACCAGCGGAATGGAATCCATATAGGCGGTAGCAATACCGGTAATGCAGTTGGTCGCCCCGGGGCCGGAGGTCACCAGCACAGTGCCCACCTTGCCGGTGGAGCGGGCGTAGCCGTCAGCCATGTGCACTGCGGCTTGCTCGTGGCGCACCAGCACATGCTCCATCTTGCCGTTTTCGAAGAGTGCGTCATAGATGTCGAGCACCGAGCCACCAGGGTAGCCAAAGACATGCTCCACCCCCTGATCTTCCAGCGCTCTAACCACCATCTGGGCGCCTGATAACATCTCCATGATAAAGCCCTCCAGGCTTTGCTCCGTTTAGCCAATTCCGCCGACGACGCCGTGCTTCCCGGCACAGTCCGATCTATATCTGGTTGTTATCTGCAGGCAGATCGGGCCAATTCAGCCCCGTTGAGCGGTAAAAAATGGGTGTTTCCATCATTCACCCGAAAATCGGGTGAAAAACCAACTTAACCCGCTTCATAACGGTTGTCCACGGCTTTATCTGGCCAGAACAGTCATATATTTCAACCAACTATTAACATTCAATAGCTTGCTGCGATAGCCATGACATAAAAGGGAACTATGTCACCCAATAGCCAGCGACTCGTCCCGCAGAGGGGGAAAAAGGCCACAAAAAAGCCCACCGGTGAGAGGTGGGCTTGATACCAAAAAGCACGGCTCAGTTGTCCTGATCCGGCTCTGCCAACCAAATCTGCTGATCCGGGTCAGTCTCTTCACTGACCGAAATACTGACCCCCATGTCTAGCAGTTCGTGCAATGTCAAATTGTCTGCCAGGGTCATGGTATCGCCATTCTCATTGGTAAAGCGCATGGGTTGGTTCCTCTCCTTGATGGGGACGCTTTTCAGTCTAGCCAACAACCAGCACATACAAAAACCGGCCAGCAGATAAACCCTCACCCACGCTGCCTGCATCGGCATCACCCGGCGGTAAAGGGGTGGCAGGCAAGCCAATGCCACCGGTCAGGGCTTGGTGGCTAGCCCAGGTGGTTAAGCGGTAAGGCGGTCTTATGCTTGATGCGACGCAGTACAAAGCTAGAACGCACCCCCGTCACTCCCGCAATATGGGTCAGCTTGTCTAGCAAGAAATGCTGGTAATGCTCCATGTCGCGCACCACCACCTTGAGCTGATAATCAGCATCGTTCCCGGTAATAAGGTCGCACTCCAGTACCTCTGGCAGATCCTTGATGGCGCGATCGAAGCTGTCGAACCGCTCTGGAGTGTGTCTGTCCATCGAGATATGAATGTACGCGGTGAGGGTAAGGCCAAGCTGGCGGGCATTAAGCAGGGTTACGTGAGTATCGATAAGGCCGGCATCTTCCAGTGCCTTGACGCGGCGGGAACACGGAGAGGGCGAGAGCCCTACCAATTCGGCCAGCTCCAGATTACTAATGCGGCCATTATCTTGCATCAGTTCCAGAATATGTCTGTCTATGCGATCAAGTTTCAGCATTCGCCCTTCCTCTTTGCAATTACTAATCCATTTTTCCTAGATTAAGGGTGAATTATTGCAAAAACAACTGAAATATATGGTCACTTTGCAACCACTCACCGGCATAAGAGGGATATGATTGTGACATCTTCCAGTGGCAAAGCAGATACCTGACCGGGTCTCTGTGGTGACATGCCTTACCGGGCCAGTAACCCCACCAGCCGCCTGACCAGATCAGGAAACGAGCGGCTGATACGAGAGAATCCCTCTCATCGAAGGCAACCAAGCAGGCATCCCGGCGCCTGCTTTGTTGTTTTTGGTATCAGCCACCATATTGGCAGCCAAGGGCACATGAGAAAGCAAGGGGTGGCAGATCGACCCCCATCCTTTGCATTGCCGCACTAATAGTGGGTGAGCTGCCCATTGAATGGTCATCCAACCCGCTACCAGGTTAGCCCCCAAAGGAAAACTGGATCACCCGATCAGAATAACGGAGCCGGTCATACTCCCGGCGCAAGGATTCGTAGTGGCGAATAGTGCGGTGGTATTGAGCACGGTAGTAATCGCGCTGATCACTGTCGGTTTCGTCACGAATAGTGCGCTCGAGTACATATAGGTTGCGCTCGGTATGTTTGAGTTCATCGCTGAGCTCGCGCAAGCGGGTGGTGAGCAGATACTCCTGATGGCCACGCTGATAGTGCTCAAGGAAACTTGCATCATTCGGACACACCCCACGATATGCCTGCCCCTCCTTTCCCTTGCTGTAGGCCAGCTCGGGAATACAGTAGAGCTCAAGCCCCTTGTCATAACCCCGCAGCCACTCGCCCTCGTCCACCCTGAGGCCATATTCATGGCAGGTAGCGACGTAGTCACGGGTCGCCGAACGCGCTTTGCCTTGGGCTCCATCCTGATAACCAAGGTTGTACCAACTCATGGTGCGGCACTCCTCTTCTGACAGCGAACTGCAGCCAGCCAGCAGCATGGGTAGCAACAGCAACAGGATCTTGGGGGACATAACAGGGTTCCAGCAAAGTCAGTGGCTGGCATTCTAGTGAGGATAAAAGACCAGAACAAGAGATGAAAAAAGCACCGGCTGACGCCATCTGTTAGCGTCCATGTCACCGCTCAGCACGCACGATCAGCAAGGAGCAATGACCACTCATGGCACTGTCTGGCAAACCCATGTTCACCTTGCTAACTGCGATCAGCGTTAAACCTACCCTAAACCTCTATGCGGGTCTGCTCCCTGCTCCCCCTTCCTGCCTTGGTACCGACTGACATTGATAGCTACGTTGATAAAAAAATGTTTGTTTATCTGTCAATTTTTCTTTCCATCGTTTAGGCTGTCAATCTACTCACTATTCAGGCTGTCACCTCATGTCTGCCATCCTCGTGCTATTTGGTCGATTTTTTAGCTCACATGAGAGGTGACCTTGCACGCACAGTTTGTCTGAATGTTCATTGCAAAGGTCGCCTCAGGCGGCCTTTTTTCTGGTTTATCGTTTATTGCTACTCAGGAGTATTGCTTCGATGTTGTGTTACCCGGAGGTTGTATGAGCCAGGTTCAATGGTCTTCCCGTCTTGGTCATGTACTGGCCGCAGCAGGCACAGCGATTGGCCTTGGTGCCATCTGGAAGTTTCCCTATGTGACCGCTACCAATGGCGGTGGCGCTTTTTTACTGATGTTTCTGCTATTTAGTTTCACCTTGGGCGTCGCTGTGCTGGTGGGTGA
>JBOFSK010000067.1:0-1155 GCA_051651505.1 Aeromonas sp. | reverse complement strand
GTTCCTTGCCTCCGAGGTCTGGCTGCACCTGGGCGGAGGCTGAATTAATCCGTAAGGAGCTAAAATGCGTCATTACGAAATCGTCTTCATGGTTCATCCGGACCAGAGCGAGCAAGTACCAGGCATGATCGAGCGTTACACCGGCGCTATCACCACCTCTGGTGGTACTATTCATCGCATGGAAGATTGGGGCCGTCGTCAACTGGCTTACCCAATCGACAAGCTGCACAAAGCCCACTACGTTCTGATGAACGTAGAAGCAGAGCAAGCCGTTATCGATGAGCTGGAAACCAACTTCCGCTTCAACGATGCCGTTATCCGTAACATGATCATGCGCACCAAGCACGCTGTGACTGAAGTCTCTCCGATGGCCAAGGCCAAGGAAGAGCGTTTCGTCCGTCGTGACGACGAGCGCCGTGAAGAAGCTCCTACCACTGAAGCTGCTTCCGAAGAGTAATTCTGGATCACTGAATAGAGGATAAAGGCCATGGCACGTTATTTCCGTCGTCGTAAGTTCTGCCGCTTCACCGCCGAGAACGTTACCGAGATCGACTACAAAGATATCGTTACTCTGAAAAACTACGTCACTGAATCTGGCAAGATCGTACCGAGCCGTATCACCGGTACCCGCGCCAAGTATCAGCGTCAGCTGGCACGCGCCATCAAGCGTGCTCGTTACCTGGCTCTGCTGCCGTACACCGATCTGCACAACAAGTAAGAATCGGTCCGGCACTTACGCCTAACTCAACTTCTCTAGAGGAAAGGTAATGCAAGTTATCCTGCTCGACAAAATCGCCAAATTGGGCGGTCTGGGTGATCAAGTCGCTGTTAAAGCTGGCTACGCCCGTAACTATCTGATCCCGCAAGGCAAAGCTGTTATGGCTACCAAGGCTAACATCGAGACTTTCGATGCTCGCCGTGCTGAACTGGAAGCCAAGCTGGCTGCCGGTAAAGCTGCCGCTGAAGAGCGCGCTGCCAAGCTGGGTGAACTGGCTGCTGTTGTTATCGCCTCCAAGTCTGGCGACGAAGGCAAGCTGTTCGGTTCCATCGGTACCCGTGACGTGGCTGATGCCATCACTGCTGCCGGCGTTGCTGTTGCCAAGAGCGAGGTCCGCATGGGCAACGTTCTGCGTAACACCGGCGAGTACGAAGTTG